>NZ_JBFULT010000480.1:0-5887 GCF_054049755.1 Bradyrhizobium sp. P5_C11_2 | reverse complement strand
GGGTGTGGGGTATGCCTCCGCGACCACTCCTCTTCGAGCTCGCGGAGAGAGACCCCTCATCCGGCGCGTCGCGCCACCYTCTCCCACAAGGGGAGAGGGGAACGCACCGTCTATGCGGCAGACCTACTCATGCCTTTGCCCGTGCTTTCGCGCCTTCGCCTGCTTGCCTTCGCCGGTCGGGATCATCACCACGCGGCCGTAGCGCACGCCGCGTTCGGCGATGATGTGGTCGGCGAAATGCCTGACCTCGTCGGCCGCGCCGCGCAGCGCCGTCATCTCCATGCAGTTGTTGTCGTCGAGATGGACGTGCAGCGTCGCCAGCGCCAGGTCGTGGTGGCCGTGGAATTCCTGCACCAGGCGCTTTGAGAGATCGCGCGCGGCGTGGTCGTAGACATAGACGAGGCCGGCGACACAGGGCCCGGTCTGCGCGGTGTCCTCGGTCGACTGTTGCAGGCCGGCGCGCGCGAGATCGCGGATGATCTCGGAGCGGTTCTGGTAGCCGCGGGCCTCCGCCGCGGCGTCGATCTCCGCCAGCAGATCGTCCTCGATCGTGATCGTAATTCGCTGCATCAAGATGCTCCCTCGCGCGTGTCCGCGGTCCGTAGCCCGGATGGAGCGAAGCGAAATCCGGGACAGCCTCGTTATGAGGACAGACCCCGGATTGCGCTTCGCTCCATCCGGGCTACGACGCCTTTGTAGCGTCTTCCCGCAAGCGGGGCGAGGGAGCGCACCTTCATCTCACAGCCGCGTCGCGCGCAGCCGCAACGCATTTCCGACCACGCTCACCGAGGACAGCGCCATCGCCGCCGCCGCGATGATCGGCGACAGCAGGATGCCGAACGCCGGATAGAGGATGCCGGCCGCGATCGGAATGCCGGCGGCGTTGTAGATGAAGGCGAAGAACAGGTTCTGGCGGATATTGCTCATGGTCGCCTGCGACAGCTTTCGCGCACGCACGATGCCGACAAGGTCGCCCTTGAGCAGGGTGATGCCGGCGCTTTCCATCGCGACGTCGGTGCCGGTGCCCATGGCGATGCCGACTTCGGCCGCAGCCAGCGCCGGTGCGTCGTTGACGCCGTCGCCGGCCATCGCGACGCTGCGGCCGGCCTTTTGCAGTTTCGTCACCACCGCGCTCTTCTGGTCCGGCAGCACCTCGGCTTCCACCTCGGTGATGCCGAGCCGACGCGCGACGGCTTGCGCCGTCGTGCGGTTGTCGCCGGTCAGCATGATCACCTTGATGCCCTCGGTGGCGAGCGCCTTCAGCGCCTCCGGTGTCGAGGCCTTGACCGGATCGGCGATCGCAAACAGGCCCGCGAGCGTGCCATCGACGGCCATGTTGATGACAGTGGCGCCGTCGCCGCGCAGGCGCTCGGCCTCGGCGTCGAGCGCCTTGGTGTCGATGCCGATCGAGGCGAAATATCTGGCATTGCCGAGCACGATGGTCTTGCCGTCGACCTTCCCGGTCGCACCCTTGCCGGTCGGGGAATCGAACTGCTCGACCTGGCCGAGGGCGAGCTGCTTCTCCTTCGCCGCGCGCACGATGGCATCGGCCAGGGGATGCTCGCTGGCGCGCTCGACGCTGGCTGCAATGCGGAGGATGTCATCCTCGGCAAAGCCGGCCGAAGCGACGATCGCCACCACCTTGGGCTTGCCCTCGGTCAGCGTGCCGGTCTTGTCGACCACGAGCGTGTCGATCTTCTCCAGCCGCTCCAGCGCTTCGGCATTCTTGATCAGGACGCCGGCCTGCGCGCCGCGGCCGACGCCGACCATGATCGACATCGGGGTCGCCAACCCCAGCGCACAGGGACAGGCGATGATCAGCACGCTGACGGCGGCGACGAGGCCGAAGGCGAGCCGCGGCTCCGGTCCGAACCAGGCCCAGGCCGCAAATGCGGCGACGGCAACGACGATGACCATCGGTACGAACCAGCCCGCGACCTGGTCGGCGAGGCGCTGGATCGGCGCGCGCGAGCGCTGCGCGTCCGCGACCATCTGCACGATCTGCGACAGCAGCGTCTCGCGCCCGACCTTGTCGGCACGCATGATGAAGCTGCCCGACTGGTTGAGCGTGCCGGCGATCACCTTCGCACCGATCTCCTTGGTGACCGGCATGGATTCGCCGGTGACGAGGGATTCGTCGAGCGAGGAACGGCCCTCCAGAATGACGCCGTCGACCGGCACTTTTTCGCCGGGGCGGACGCGCAAGTGCTCGCCGGCATGAAGTGCGTCGATCTCGACCTCGTGCTCGCTACCATCAGGCTCGACGCGGCGCGCAGTCTTCGGCGCGAGCTGCAACAGCGCCTTGATCGCGCCGGACGTCGCATCGCGGGCGCGCAGCTCCAGCACCTGGCCGAGCAGCACCAGCACGGTGATGACCGCGGCAGGCTCGAAATAGACGGCAACGGCGCCGTCATGGCCGCGGAAGGTCGCAGGGAATATCTGCGGCGCGAGCGTGCCGATGATGCTGTAGACATAGGCGACGCCGGTGCCCATCGCGATCAGCGTGAACATGTTGAGGTTGCGCGTCACCAGCGACTGCCAGCCGCGCACGAAGAACGGCCAGCCGGCCCACAGCACCACGGGCGTGGCGAAGACGAGCTGGATCCAGTTCGACAGCGCCGCATCGATCCAGTTGTGCGGTCCGGCGAGATGGCCGCCCATTTCGAGCACGACCGGCGGCACCGACAGCACGCCGCCGATCCAGAACCGCCGCGTCATGTCGGCGAGCTCGGGGTTGGGGCCGGTCTCGAGGCTCGCGACCTCCGGCTCCAGCGCCATGCCGCAGATCGGGCAGGTGCCGGGTCCGACCTGGCGGATCTGCGGATGCATCGGGCAGGTGTAGATGGTGCCCGCCGGCATCTCGGGCTCGGGCGCCTTCTGCTCTTCGTTTTTCTTGGCGAGGTATTTTGCGGGATCGCCGGAAAATTTCGTGCGGCATCCGGCCGAGCAGAAATGGAAGGTCTCGCCGTGGTGGTCGAAGTGATGCTTGGATGTCGCCGGGTCGACCGTCATGCCGCAGACGGGGTCGTGCACCTTCGTCGCTGCGGCGCCGTGGTCATGGGTGTGATGATGGGCGTGGCCGGCATGATCGCCGTGTCCGCCGCAGCATGAGGCTGCCGCAGGCTTGTCGCTCGGCGGCGTCGCGGCCTTGCTCGAACAGCCGCATCCGGTGTGACCGTTCGCGTCGTGATGGTGCTCGTGTTCGGCGTCGTTCATTGCCATGCTCCGGCCTTGCGCTTGGTCCTTGCAACCCATACCCGGTAGGGGTATATAGACGGCATGCGCAAGGACATCAAGGCATCTGTCGGAAAACGGCTCGGCCGGATCGAGGGCCAGGTTCGTGGCCTCTCGAAAATGGTCGAGGAAGACCGTTACTGCATCGACATCGTGACGCAGATCTCGGCGGTGCGTGCCGCGCTGCGCCGGGTCGAGGAGGAGGTCCTGAAGGACCACGTCGCCCATTGCGTCGAGCACGCGATCGCAAGCGGCGACAAGGCCGACCAGCGCGAGAAGATCGCGGAGCTGATGGCGGTGATCGGACGGGCGGAGCGGTAGGCTCGCACGCTCGGCCATTGGGGGCGCACACGATCCCCCTCCACGTCGTCCCGGCGAAGGCCGGGACCCATAACCCCAGGGAGGAGTTTGGCGAAGACTCGTGGTTCGGTACGACTACCGCCTGCAATCGATAAATCACGCGGTATGGGTCCCGGCCTTCGCCGGGACGACGGCGGAGTTACGCCGCCCTCTCGCGCGTGCGTGCCCGTCGGCGCGGGCGGTACATCGCGATCTTCTTCAGCAGCAGGAAATGCTCCGAGATGGTAACGCGTTCGACCATCTCGGCGGGCTGCCCGATCACTTCTTCAGCCGGAACCGGCGCCTCTTCGTCAATCGCTTCAGGAACGAGCGGCGGCGCACTGATCGCTTCTGGAAACACACCGAACGTGCCGGCTACCTCCTCGAGCGGCTTTTGCTTGTCGGCCCAGTGCAGGGCGGTGTAGTCGAACCCGTGCACGATGGTGGGTTTGACGACTTCGAAATAGGGCGAGATGTCGAAGTCGCGGGGCATGTAGAGCGAGGAATCGCGGATGTGCAGGATCTCGCGGCGGGCGGCGCGGCTGCCGGCCTTGGTGATCTTCGGCAGGATCGGATAGCGTACGGCGTCGAAGGCCTGCGCGATCAGCGCCGAGCAGATGATCTTGGTGGGATCGCCCGAGCCGATCGCGATCATGCGCCGCCGCCAGCGCTGCGGGATCGGCAGCGGAAACAGGAAGCGCATCAAATCGACGATGTTCTTGGTGTCGTAGCCGAAGCCGATGCGGTTGATCGCATAGCGGCAGACCGTGGTGCGGTCCTCGTGGGACAGCCCGACCGGGCGGCAGACGCGGGTGTGATAGGGGAAATATTTCGATAGCGGCGCGGAGGTGACGCCTTCGCCGATATTGGCCTCTATCAGCACGTGCTGCTCGCCATTGGGCTCTTCCGCCCCCTCGATCGGCCCGACATAGAGCGCGGCGTGCGACCAGGTCGACTGCGTCAGGTATTTGATGATGCCGGAAATGCGGTTGTTGCCCTCGACCAGCAGCACGTCGCCGGGCTCGATGATGCCGCGCAGATGCTCCGGATCGCTCGGCGTGAACGGCTCATAGCCCGGCACCTCCTTCGAGAGGTACGCGGCAATCAGCTTGCCGACTGAGTCTAGGACGGTCCCCATGTCGAACTCCCCATGGCCTTTTCCGGCCTTGTTTTTTCCTTCTCTACCATGGTCGAAACGTGTTGCAATTCAGTTCATAGCCCCGTGAGGTCAAGCACGATTGATTCACCATGATAGTTGCCGCGCAACATCGGATGCGGCAAGGTTCGCTAGCTGTTCCCGTTCGCCGCAAGTCCCCGGAAACCATGACATGACAATCACGCGCCGCAGCTTCCTATCGGCGTCGGCAGCCCTTGCCGCAGCGCCGGTCCTGCGCGCAACGGCCGCACCCCTGCCGCGCGAGGCTGACATTGTCGTGATCGGCGCAGGCGCGGCCGGGATTGCCGCGGCGCGGCGCGTCATGGCGGCCAATCGCAAGGTCGTGGTGGTGGAAGCGGCATCGCAGATCGGCGGCCGCTGCATCACGGATGCGACGACGTTCGACGTGCCGTTCGATCGCGGCGCGCGCTGGATGCACAATCCCGAGACCAATCCGATGATCCGGCTGGCGCGCAGCGCCGGGCTCGACGTGCTGCCGGCGCCGTCGGGCCAGAGGATGCGCATCGGTCGCCGCAATGCGCGCGCCGGCGAGACCGAGGAATTTCTGGCGGCGCTGGTGCGTGCCAACCGCGCCATCGACGAAGCCGCGCGCGGCAAGYTCGATACATCCTGCGCCGCGGTGCTGCCGAAGGATCTCGGCGATTGGGCGGGCGCGGCCGAGTTCGTGCTGGGTGCGAGCTTTGCCGGCAAGGACCTGAAGGAGCTGTCGGCGATCGACAAGGCCCGCGCGCAGGACCGCAATGCCGCGATCGCCTGCCGCCAGGGCCTCGGCACGCTGATCAGCAAGCTCGGCGAGCAGGCGCCGGTCGCGCTGGCGACGCCGGCGAGCCGCATCGCCTGGAGCAATCGCGACGTCAGCGTGGAGACGCCGTCCGGCAAGATCGCCGCGCGCGCCGCCATCATCACGGTCTCGACCAATGTGCTGACCGCGGGCGCGATCAAGTTCGCGCCCGACATCCCGAAGCGCACGCTCGATGCCGCCGCAAAGCTCACGCTCGGCAGCTACGATCACATCGTGCTGCAGCTGCCGGGCAATCCGCTCGGACTGTCGCGCGACGACATCCTGATCGAGCAGAGCAATTCGACGCGCACGGCGCTGATGTTCGCCATTTTCGGCGGCTCCTCGCTGTGCTCGAT
>NZ_JBFULT010000479.1:0-5890 GCF_054049755.1 Bradyrhizobium sp. P5_C11_2 | reverse complement strand
CCTATGCGGATAGCACTAGGATCGGTGCCGTAGACTTCGAACCCATTTCGCTTGTAGGTCTTGATTGCAGCGCTTGCTGTCGACAAGACGGCAAGATGCACCTGTTCGACACGTGCCTGGGCATGGGCAAGAATCTCTTTGACGAGCCGATCTCCGACACCTTTTCCTTGATGATTTTCTCTTACATAGACCGTGAAGATTTGTCCCCGGTGCTGCGATCTCTTGTCGGGTGAGACATAGAAGCCCGCGACGCCGATCAAGCTCCCGGATTCAAACGCGCCGAGAATAGTGCCGCTGAGCCAATGGCAATAAGCCATCAGCATCGCTTCACCCCCTTCGTCCTCTTCAGGAGAACCGAACGTTTGAGGGTACTTCTGAAGCGCCTCCGCGCGAATTTCGCGAAGGAGATCCAGATCATCGACAGTCAATCGCCGGACTTCTACGTCCGCCTGAGCAATAGCAACCTGTGACGTCATGATCGCCACCTTTCTATTGTAATGGCGCGGGATCGCGTAGGCAGAGATTTATGGTCCGTTACATCACACCACGGCCCCACAGGCCCGTCGCGCCATCTCTAAGCCTGTCTATTGCGCGTTCGGGCGTGAAGTAGTCGATCTCGCCACGCGTCAAGCCGATATCCATCAGCTCCCTGTCACTCAGGTCCTGCAACGTGACTCGTTGGCCGTGGCGCCGCTGCTGAAACGCACGCCAATTTCGCTTGATCAGGCTTAAGACGATGGAGAGGTCGAGGCGGAGCCTCGCGGCATCGCCCCCTGCGATGTTCGTCTGTTGGGGTGGCATCGGATGCTCCTGCTTTTTTGTGCCGGCAGGGAGCGTGGCCAAAGAAAAAGCCCCGTCCGATGCCGGCGGGGCCATGGTGAAAAGATGTCGTCGTCGAATTCCTAGCGCACGACTCCTTCCACGGCCCAGCCGAAGCGGGTCATGTGCGAGAAGTTGACGTTGCACGACGATTTCATCATGGGACGTCTTTACCACAGCGATCGCGCAAAATCAAGGGATGTGCGGAGGCCACTTGCATCCTGGAGGCGAACCCATTGCGGCGGCACTATGCGGGCCTACGCGGACGTGCACTAAATTCTGCCCGAATGCTTACCTCTACTCCCGGGATTGTCTTCTGAGGGCATTGTGATGCGCTTTGGAATAATCGCTGCCGCCATGGCCATTGCGATCAGCGCACCAGCGGGCGCCGACCCTTTCCTTAAGCGTCCCGTTATTCGATTTGTTCAGCCGGTGCGGATAGCGTTGCCTGACTTCGTCGCTGCCGGCCCTTCGGAGACTGAACTAGCCAAATCACTCTCGCAGACCATTGCTTCCGACCTCAAGCAAGCCGGCCCGTTCGAGTTAGTAGATCAGGTGGCGTTCTCCAAAAAGAACGTGAATATCGACGTGCCGCCTGAATTTTCCGATTGGCGTAGAACCAGCACACAGGCACTGATCGCCGGCCGCATCACCCGTCAACCCGATGACCGCATCAAAGTCGAGTTTCGGCTCTGGGACGTCTCCAGCGGCGCACAACTTGCGGGCCAGCAGTATGTCGGCAGTCCCGACGATCTTCGCGGAATTGGCCATATGATTTCCGGCGACATCTACGTGAGCACAACGAACGAGAAACGTACTTTCGAATAAAGCTCTGCGCGCACTCTCGTTCGCTACAGGTCCGCTTTCGTAGGCAGAGCGGGATAACCAGCCTATTGATACACGCCTAACCGCGCACCAGCGTGAACAGCCAGCCGCGGCCGAACAGGACGAGGATGCAGAAGGCGTAGATGAATGTGCCGCAGATCATCAGCAGCGCCAGCGTCATTTCGTCCCGGAAATGCGGCATGGTCGAGAAATAGACCGCGCCAAAATGCGCGGTCAGCCACAGGCCGGCGGCGAGGATCAGGCCGGTCAGAACGAATTTGGCGAGCGATTGCACGAAGGCGCGGTCGAATTCGAGAAAGCCTCGCCGCACCGCGAAGAACAGCACCAGCAAGAGATTGGTCCAGACGCCGACGGCGGTCGCGAGCGCGAGGCCGATCTGGGCCAGCGACCCCATCAAGGCGAGTTTCAGCGCGACATTGACCGCGATGCCGGTCAGCGAGGCGCGCACCGGCGTCGCGGTGTCCTTGCGCGCATAGAAGGTCGCGACCGCGCTGCGGATCAGCACGAAGGGAATCAGCCCGATCGCATAGGCGGCGAGCGTGGCGCCGGCGGCGGCCGCATCGGCCTTCGAGAATGCGCCGCGGGCGAACAGCGCGCGCATGATCGCGTCGGGCACGGTGAGGAAGGCCGCCACGAACGGGATCGAGAACAGCAGCGTGAAGTCGAAGGCGCGGCGCTGCGCCTTCATGGCGCCGTCGTGGTCGTTGGCGGTGATCCGCCGCGACATCTCCGGCAGCAGCACCGTGCCGATGGCGATGCCGATGACGCCGATCGGCAGCTGGTTGAGGCGGTCGGCATAATAGAGCGCCGACAGCGCGCCCGCGGGCAGGAAGGTGGCGATGATGGTGTCGGCAAACAGCGCGACCTGCGTGCCCATCGAGCCCAGCGTCGCCGGCCCCAGCGCCTTGAAGAAACCGCGGACGTCTTCGTCGAGCTTGAGCGGTGCAAAACGCGGTAGGCCGCCATGGCGCGCGAGATCACCCGCGAGCAGGAAATATTGCAGGAAGCCCGAGATCAGGACGCCCCAGGCCGCGGCGTGGCCCGCGGTCGGAAACCAGGCAGCGAGCGCCAGCGTCATCATCATCGCGACGTTGAGAAAGATCGACGCGGCGGCGGCGCTGGCAAAGCGCTGCATCACGTTGAGCATGCCGCCATAGAGCGTCACCAGCGTGATCAGCAGCAGATAGGGAAAGGTGATCCGGGTCAGCTCGATTGCGAGATGTCGCTGTTCGGCATCCTCGCTGAAGCCGGGCGCCAAAATGCTCATGGCCTGCGGCATGAACAACCAGGCGACGATCAGCAGCACGATTTGCGAGGCCAGCAGCAGCGTAAAGATGCGGTCGGCGAACAGTCGCGCGGACGCCTCGCCCTTCTCGCCATGGACATGGGCATAAGCCGGCACCCAGGCGGCGTTGAAGGCGCCCTCGGCAAAGATCGCACGGAAATGATTGGGCAGCCGCAGCRCCACGAAAAAGGCGTCGGCCACGGGCCCGGCGCCGAGGATCGCCGCGAGCATGATGTCGCGGGCAAATCCCGTCAGCCGCGAGAGCAGCGTGTAACCACCGACCGTGAAGATACGTCCGAGCATGCGTCTGTTTTAGAGCATGGCGAGATTAGGTCTAGATGCTAGCCGAGGTGGAGATGTGCCCCCTCCCCCGCTTGCGGGGGAGGGTCGGGGAGAGGGTGTCTCAACAAAGAAGACTCCCCCAGAGGAGAGAACCCTCACCCGGCGCTACGCGCCGACCTCTCCCGCAAGCGGGAGAGGTTAAGCCAACCAGCAGCGACGAAAATCAGCCCGAAATCGCGCCGCGGACGGCCGCGATGATTCGCTCCTGGTCGGCTTCGGTCAGATAGGCGTGCATCGGCAGGCTGATGACGTCCTGCGACAGGCTCTCGCAGCCCGGCAGGCCGCCGTCGGCGACCGGATACTGCTTGTAGGCGGTCTGCTGATGCATCGACTTGCCGTAATAGATCGCGGTCGGCACGCCCTGGGCCTTCAGTGCGGCGGCAAAGCCGTCGCGATCGGTCCCCTTCGGCAGGCGGATGGTGTACTGCGCCCAGACCGAGGTATTGCCGGGCGCGAGGCGCGGCACCGTGACGACATTCGACAGGCCGCGCGCGTAGCGCTCCGCGACCCTGTTGCGGGCGGCGATCTCGTCGTCAAAAATTGTCAGCTTCTCGATCAGGATCGCGGCCTGCATGGTGTCGAGCCGRCCGGTCAGGCCGAGGCGGACGTTGTCGTATTTGTCGACGCCCTGGCCGTGCACGCGGATGCTGCGCAGCGTGGCGGCGAGCTCGTCGTCGTCGGTGAAGATCGCGCCGCCGTCGCCGAAGCAGCCGAGCGGCTTTGCCGGGAAGAAGCTGGTGGCGGTGGCGAGCCCGAAGGTGCCGAGCTTGCGGCCCTTGTAGCTCGCGCCAAAACCCTGGGCGGCGTCATCGAGCACGAACAGGCCTTCCGCCTTGGCGATCTCGGCGATGGCATCGTGATCGGCGGGCTGGCCGAACAAATCGACCGGAATGACCGCGACCGGCTTCAGGCCGGCCTTGCGAGCAGCCGCGATGCCGCGCTTGAGCGACTCCGGGCTCATGTTGAAGGTCGCCTCATCCACGTCGACATAGACCGGCGTCGCGCCGGTCCGCGCCACCGGCGAGGCGGTTGCGATGAAGGTGAACGACGGACACAGCACGGCATCGCCGGGCCCGACATTCTTCGCCATCATCACCATCAGGATGGCGTCGGTGCCGCTGGCGCAGCCGATGACGTGCTTGGCACCGCTATAGGCCGCGAGCTGCTTCTCGAGCTCGGCGACTTCAGGGCCGTTGACGAACTGGCAATGGTCGAGCACGCGCTTGACGGCCGCATCGAGCGAGGCGCCGAGCCGGCGGCGCTGCGAGCCGACATCGATGAAGGGAATGGGATCGGAACGCAGATGCTGGTTCATGGCGCCTTGCTGATTGTCTTGCGAGGTTTGAGCGGTCGACATGGAAACGGGGTCAGCCGGCGACGCGGCGCGGCCCCTTGAGGGCCTGCGATGTGGCCGCCGGCCGCGACGGCGTTTCCAGGCACTGCGTCGCGATCTCGAGGCTGGCAACACCCTCGTCGCCGGTCACCGCCGGAATCTCGCCGTGGCGGACAGCCCTGAGGAATGCGATCAGCTCGGCGCGCAGCGGCTCGTCGTGGCCGACCGGCAGATGCCGCATCGAATAGCTGCCATCCGGCTTGAAGCCGAAACATTCGGTGACCTGGCGCGTCAGGAGATCACCCATCACGTATTTGCCGCGGGTCGCGACCGTGACGCTGCGCGCCTTGAACGGCGTCAGCCAGTTGGTGTTGATGTGGGCGAGCACGCCGCTAGCCGTGCGGAACTGCAGCAGCGCGATGTCCTCGCGCTCGGCGACCGCGCTCGACAATTGCGGCTGCACCTCGACGATGTCGGATTCGGTGAACCAGCGGATCAAATCGATGTCGTGCACGGCGAGGTCGATGACGACGCCGACATTGGACATGCGCGGCGGGAACGGGCCGACGCGCGTGATCGCGATCGAGAGGATGTCCTCGCCGGCGATCGCCTGCTTGACCGCGGCGACCGCCGGATTGAAGCGCTCGACATGGCCGACCATCAGCGTCACGCCGGCCTTTTGCGCGGCGGCGACGATCTCGCGCCCTTCCGCGACCGTGGACGCGATCGGCTTCTCGACCAGCACGTGGATGTTCCTGGCGATGCAGGCGAGCGCGACCTCGTGATGCAGATGGGTCGGCGCCGCGATGGTGACGGCATCGACGCCTTCGGCGAGGAGCTGGTCGAGCGTCTCGAAACCCTGGCAGTTGGCAAGCTCGGTGGTGCGCGCGAGGTGCGCCGGCGACGGATCGACCACACCAACCAGGCTGACGCCGGGCAAGCCCGCGAGCACGCGCGCGTGGTTGCTGCCCATCACGCCGGCACCGACGACGCCGACGCGCAAGCCGGCCTTTGCCGGCTGAGACCCTTTGGAACTCATCTGATCGAACCCCGATTCAACGCAAAACCCCGGGCCGCTTCTAGCACGGGCGCCACATTTGTGGCGAATGCCCGGCTAGCGCTCCGGACACGATTTGATTCAAACAATTACACGTCCCCGGGCCTTAAGCCCCTGAAAGAGACCGCTGTTTCGGCCCGGATGACGTGATTCGGAGCTCGCTGGTTACGACCTTTGATAGTCGTCTTCAATCCGGATGATGTCGTCT
>NZ_JBFULT010000478.1:0-5892 GCF_054049755.1 Bradyrhizobium sp. P5_C11_2 | reverse complement strand
CCTCTCCTCCGGCCGCCAGCCGATGGCGGTCGGAGAGGAGCCGGCAACCGCTCGTCTCAGCCGGCGCGGTGAGGCCAGTGATCGTGCCACCAGGTACTGAAGTCGCGATCGGTTATCAATTCCCAGGCAGCGAGCAAGATCACCAATAGGCCCGACAACACGCTGCTGACCGTGGCCGATACGGGCTCATAGCCAATGGACCAAGGCGCCAGCACCAGAGCTAGGCCCAGCAGCATTTCGCCCCACTCTTCCAGGTAGGACGGGACGACAAAGGCTTCCACGGCAAACAGCATGACGCCGAGCCCGAGTGCGATGGTGATCCAGACGGCAGCCCCGGATAAGCCGAGGACGAAGGACGACAGGACCAGCCACACGCCCACCAACAGGCTACCAGCGTCCTGCCAATGTTGGATGCGCATGATGCTCACCTCCCTTCTCGTATTGATGTGGGGGCGCCCCGGTGAAGAATCATCCCTCCGACCTGCGCTGTGTTGCCGCGACCAGGAGCCGGCGCCCCATCCGGCCGCCCATGCCCCGGAAAGGGCCCTTGCAAGTGCGGCGCACCAGGATGCAGACTATCGGCGCTTGACAGGTGTCAATGTCTGCCGTTCTCGGCCCACCCGGTTCGCGCCCAGAACAAGAGGGAGATGACGCCATGCGAGAAATGGAAATCCACGATTATGCGCGGCAGTTGCTGGAAGCCCATGGCCCCAAGGCCATTGCGGAAGCCGCTCAAAACGCCATCGACCTCGAGCAGAAGGGCGAGCTCGAATTGGCTAAAACCTGGCGGCACATCGAAGACGCGATGAAGCTGATGCGCGGGCCACATCAAAGCTGACTGCCGTCGCGCGAAGCTTGCCTGACTGCGGCGACAACGCCGAACGTGGACCACAGTCCGTCGCGAGCCGCCAGGTTGCGGCCGAACGGCTACGCGATCTCGGGACGCTGACCTGGGAGCGAAGCCATGGTTGCGAAATGTACGACAGCCGAAGACCTCGTGAAGGCGATCACGGACGAGAAAGTCCAGATGATCGATTTGCGGTTCACCGACCTGCCGGGGATGTGGCAACATTTTTCCGTCCCGCCGAGCGCGGTGAACGCCGATGCACTCAATGAGGGCTTTGGATTCGACGGCTCATCGATCCGAGGCTTCCAGGAGATCCAGGAAAGCGACATGCTGGTTGTCGCCGACCCGACGACGGCATTCGTCGACCCCTATAGTCCGGCCAAAACGCTGGTTCTCATCTGCAACATCCGCGACCCCGTGACCGGCCAGTCCTATAGCCGGGATGCCCGCTACATCGCCCAGAAAGCCGAAATCCACCTCAAGGGCACCGGGCGCGCCGATACGAGCTATTTCGGCCCGGAAGCGGAGTTCTTCGTCTTCGACGAGGTGCGCTACGCACAGGGCATCAACTACGCCATGCACGCAATCGACTCCAGCGAAGGCAGCTGGAACACCGGCTCTGAGGAAGGGCCGAATCTCGGCCACAAACCGCGCCCGAAGGAGGGATACTTTCCCGTTCCCCCGACCGACAGCATGCAGGCGCTACGCACCGAAATGGTGCTGACGATGGAATCTCTGGGGATCCAGATCGAGGCCCATCACCATGAAGTCGCAACCGGCGGCCAGAACGAGATCGACATGCGCTTCACCACCCTCACCCGCATGGCCGACAACCTGATGATGTACAAATACGTGGTGAAGAACACCGCGCATCAGCACGGCAAGACCGCGACATTCATGCCGAAGCCGCTGTTCGAGGACAACGCTTCGGGCATGCACGTTCACCAATCGCTCTGGAAGGGTGAGACCAATCTGTTCTACGACAAAGGTGACTACGCCGAGTTGAGCCAGCTCGGCCGCTACTACATCGGCGGGCTTTTGAGCCACGCCTGGGCGTTGTGCGGGCTTTGCGCCCCCACCACGAATTCCTATCGGCGTCTGGTGCCGGGCTATGAAGCTCCGATCAACCTCGTCTACTCCCAGCGCAATCGCTCCGCCTGCTGCCGGATTCCGATGTATTCGCCGAATCCGCGCGCCAAGCGCGTCGAGTTTCGTTCGCCGGATCCGTCCTGCAATCCCTACCTGGCCTTCGCGGCAATGCTGATGGCTGGCCTCGACGGTATCGACAAGCGGATCGACCCCGGCAGCCCGATCGACAAGAATCTCTACGACCTCCCGCCTGCGGAGGCGAAGGAGGTGAAGTCCACGCCAGGATCGCTGGACCAGGCGCTCGACGCGCTCGAGCGCGATCACGCATTCCTGCTACGCGGCGATGTCTTCACCGCCGACGTGATCGAAACCTGGCTCGACTACAAGCGCAAGAAGGAGGTCGACCCGATCCGCCTGCGACCTCATCCTTACGAGTTCCATCTCTACTACGACATCTAGCGGGCGGCGACCGCGCACCTGGCGGAACGGGCAGAGCCCTCCACTGCTAGATCATCGGGACCCTCGACGAGACGTGATGATTGACGATCTTCCAATCGGCGTCCTCGCGAATAATCACCCAGGTGATCTTCACCGACAGCGGCGGACCTTCCTCGCCGAGGTCGAACGAGGCGATGGCGGCCATGTTGATCACGTCAGAGGCGACCCACGCGGATATCACCTCGGAGAAGGTGACGCTGGGCGAATGCCAGCGCGGCAAGCCGTTGAAATAGGCCGCGACGCCTTCCCGGCCGCGGTAAAGCCGTGGATTCGAGCCGAAGAAGAAGGCGTTCCGTGAGTAGAGCGCAGCAATGTCGGCTGCGTCGAGCTTCCCAAAGCCGACGGACCACTTCGCCATGATGGCGGACACGATATCGTCGGCTTCCCCTTGCATCCCGTGCCCCTACCCCTTCGCGACTTCCTTCGCAAAGGTGTCCCGGAGCCCGATGGTGCGGCTGAACACCGGCTTGCCCGGCGTGGAGTCCTTGTCGCGCACGAAATAGCCCTGGCGCTCGAACTGCATCGGCTCGGTCGCATTGCTCTCGGCGACCGACGCTTCGATCCGCGCGTCGGAGAGGATCTCCAGCGACTGCGGATTGAGATCGGCGGCGAAGTTCGAGGCGTCCGGGCTCGGGTTGGAGAACAGCTGGTTGTAGATGCGGATCTCCGCCGGCTTCGACGCCGCCGCCGGCAGCCAGTGCATGGTCGCCTTGACCTTGCGGCCGTCGGGCGCGTTGCCGCCCCTGGTCGCGGGGTCGTAGGTGCAGCGCAGCTCCACCACCTCGCCGGCATCGTTCTTGATCACGCCGGTGCACTTGACGAAATAGGCGTAGCGCAGCCGCACCTCGTTGCCCGGCGACAGCCGGAAGAACTTTTTCGGCGGGTTCTCCATGAAGTCGTCCTGCTCGATATAGAGCTCGCGGCCGAAGCTGATCTTGCGCGTGCCGGCCGAGGGATCGTCGGGATGGTTGATCGCATCGAGCTCCTCGACCTGCCCTTCCGGATAGTTCTCGATCACGACTTTCAGCGGCCGCAGCACCGCCATGCGCCGCTGCGACGTGCGGTTCAGCTCCTCGCGGATGCAGAATTCGAGCATGCCGACGTCGACCACGCTGTTGGCCTTGGCAACGCCGATGCGCTTGACGAACTCGCGCAGGGCTGCCGGCGGCACGCCGCGGCGGCGCATGCCCGCCATGGTCGGCATGCGCGGATCGTCCCAGCCCGCGACATGGCCCTCGCGCACGAGTTGGGTCAGCACGCGCTTCGACAACAGCGTGTAGGTCAGGTTCAGCCGCGCGAACTCGTACTGGTGCGGCTTCGACGGCACCGGCAGCTTCTCGATGAACCAGTCGTAGAGCGGCCGATGGTCCTCGAACTCCAGCGTGCAGATCGAGTGCGTGATGCCTTCGATCGCGTCCGACTGGCCGTGCGCATAGTCGTAGCTCGGATAGATGCACCATGCGTTGCCGGTGCGCGGATGATGCGCATGCAGGATGCGGTACAGCACGGGATCGCGCAAATTGATGTTGCCCGCACCCATGTCGATTTTCGCCCGCAGCACGCGCGCGCCGTTGGCGAATTCGCCCGCCTTCATGCGGCGGAACAGGTCGAGATTCTCCTCGACCGTGCGGTCGCGGAACGGCGAATTCTTGCCCGGCTCGGTCAGCGTGCCGCGCGAGGTGCGGATCTCTTCCTGGGTCTGGTCGTCGACATAGGCGAGCCCGTCGCGGATCAGCTTCTCCGCCCATTCGTACAGGCGGTCGAAATAGTCCGAGGCGAAGAACAGGTTCTTGCCCCAGTCGAAGCCGAGCCAATGCACGTCGGCCTGGATGGAATCGATATATTCCTGCTCCTCCTTGACCGGGTTGGTGTCGTCGAAGCGCAGATGGCAGCGGCCGGGAAACTCCTGGGCAATGCCGAAATTGAGCGCGATCGACTTGGCGTGGCCGATATGCAGGTAACCGTTCGGCTCCGGCGGGAACCGGGTGACGATCTCCTTGTATTTGGCCTGATCGAGGTCGGCCTGGATGATGTCACGAATGAAATCGCGCCCAACCTCGTTCGCCACCGGTTCTGTCATTACGAAAATCCTGTAGGGAAATCAGCGGTCCTTCTGCCAAATTCGCTCGGCTGAGCCAAGGCCTTAGCGGTCCGCTGCCGGGCTTTAGTTATGCTCCGGTCCTGTTATATACCACCGCCTCCAATGCATAGGCCCTGCCAAGAATGACCGATTCCGTCGTCACCCGCTTCGCTCCCTCCCCGACCGGCTTCCTCCACATCGGAGGCGCCCGCACGGCGCTGTTCAACTGGCTCTATGCGAAGAAGCACGGCGGCAAGATGCTGCTCCGGATCGAGGACACCGACCGGGAGCGCTCCACGGAGGCTGCGATCGGCGCCATCCTCGACGGGCTCAAATGGCTGGAGCTCAGCTGGGATGGCGACGTCATCTACCAGTTCAGCCGCGCCGCCCGCCACCGCGAGGTCGCCGAGCAGCTGCTCGCCGACGGCAAGGCCTACCGTTGCTACGCCACCGCCGAGGAGCTCACCGCCATGCGCGAGAAGGCGCGCGCGGAGGGCCGCACCCGCCTCTATGACGGCCTGTGGCGGGATCGCGACCCGGCCACTGCGCCCTCCGACGTCAAGCCAACCATCCGGCTGCGCGCGCCGCAGACCGGCGAGACCGTGATCGAGGACCAGGTCCAGGGCCGCGTGGTCTGGCAGAACGAGAACCTCGACGATCTCGTCCTGCTGCGCGGCGATGGCAACCCGACCTACATGCTCGCTGTGGTGGTGGACGACCACGACATGGGCGTCACCCATGTCATCCGCGGCGACGATCATCTGATCAACGCCGCGCGCCAGAAGCAGATCTACGATGCGATGGGCTGGACGCTGCCGAGCATGTCGCACATCCCGCTGATCCACGGTCCGGACGGCTCAAAGCTGTCCAAGCGCCACGGCGCGCTCGGCGTCGATGCCTACCGCGCCATGGGATACCTCCCGGCGGCGCTGCGCAATTACCTCGTCCGGCTCGGCTGGAGCCATGGCGACCAGGAGATCTTCTCGACCGAGGAGATGATCGCGGCGTTCGATCTCGCCAGTGTCGGCCGGGCGGCGGCGCGCTTCGACTTCGCCAAGCTGGAAAACCTCAACGGCCATTACATCCGCCACGCCGACGATCAATCACTCGTGAAGATGTTCGAGGACGTGCTCGACCACGTCGTGCCCAGCCGCAACGAGCTTAAAGCCAAGTTAAACGACACGACGCGGGCACAGCTTCTCAAGGCCATGCCGGCCCTGAAGGAGCGCGCCAAGACGCTGATCGAGCTGATCGACAGCGCCTATTTCATCTTCGCCGACCGGCCGCTTGAGCTTGATCCCAAGGCGCAGGCGCTGCTGACGCCCGAGAACCGCAAGCTGATCGGCCAGCTTCATTCCGCGCTGGAGAATGTCGAGAC
>NZ_JBFULT010000477.1:0-5899 GCF_054049755.1 Bradyrhizobium sp. P5_C11_2 | reverse complement strand
TCCTCGCGCTGGCCGTGCTCTCGATCGCGCCCGCCCTCGCGCACGAAAATCACGGCCACGAATCCTTCTCGGCCGGCGAGCCCGGCGATCCCAGGAAGCCGGCCCGCACCATCGAGATCGCGATGAGCGAGATGTCCTATGAGCCGTCCAGCATCACCGTCAAACGCGGCGAGCAGGTCCGCTTCGTGCTGCGCAATGTCGGCAAGGAGGACCACGAATTCCTGCTCGCCACCACGAAGGAGAATCTCGCGCATGCCGAGGTGATGAAGAAGCACCCGCACATGGAGCACGACGACCCGAACGGGGTCCGGCTCGCCCCGAGCAAGACGGCCGAGATCCTCTGGAAGTTCACGAAGGCCGGCACGTTCGAATTTTCCTGCCTGATCCCGGACCATCGCGACTACGGCATGGTCGGCCGCGTCACGGTGAAGTGAAGCAATGGAGAGAGCCATGAAATCGATCACCCGCATCGCCGCCGCGCTCGCGCTGACGCTCGGCCTGATCTTCGGTGCCGCCGCGGCGCAGGGCGCCTCGATCAGCGGCGAGGTCAAGAAGATCGACGAGAGCGCCGGCAAGATCACGCTCAAGCACGGGCCGGCCAAGAGCCTCGGCATGGATGAACCCATGACCATGGTCTACCGCGTCAAGGATCCCGCTTTGCTCAAACAGGTGAAGGTCGGCGACAAGGTCACCTTCGAAGCCGAAGAGGCGGCTTCGGGCTACACGGTGACGAAGATGGAGAAGGCGAAGTAGGGGCGCTTTGCCACCTACCCCGTCATTCCGGGATGGTCGGCAGGACCAAACCCGGAATCTCGAGATTCCGGGTTCGGTGCTTCGCACCGCCCCGGAATGACGACCCGGGAGGGCCGAAACACCCCGGTCTGACCTCCCGCCGCACCCTCCGTTAACCCTTTGCTAACCATACACCCGGCAAGAATTGCCGGGTGAAGTCGAGTGTCGTCAGCCGCGTAGAACGGGAGGTCCCCCGTGGACGCCAGTGCGGTGCCTCACTTTCGGAACGGCGGCCCCTCGGYCGCCGCGCAGACATTTGGGGCGCGCGGCCGGCAGTCGCGCGGGGAGGCAGCTACCATGGTCGACGTCACCGCGGGACAGGGCGTAGGCGGCACAAATGCCGGCTTCCCCACCCTCACCGAGATCGGCAACATCCTCAGGCGCGGCGACATCGCGCTGGCGCTCGGCGTCCTCACCATCCTGGTGGTGCTGATCCTGCCRCTGCCCGCGATCGTGCTGGACCTGTTCCTGGCGATCTCGATCACGCTCTCGATCCTGATCCTGATGACGTCGTTGTTCATCCAGGCGCCGCTGGAATTCTCGGCCTTCCCGACCATCCTGCTGATCTCGACCATGCTGCGCCTGTCGCTCAACATGGCCTCGACCCGCCTGATCCTGTCGCACGGGCACGAGGGCACGGATGCCGCCGGTCACGTCATCGAGGCCTTCGGCAGCTTCGTGATGGGCGGCAATTTCGTCATCGGCATCATCGTCTTCGCCATCCTGATCATCGTCAACTTCGTGGTCATCACCAAGGGTTCGGGCCGCATCGCCGAAGTCGCCGCGCGTTTCCACCTCGATGCCATGCCCGGCAAGCAGATGGCGATCGACGCCGATCTCTCCGCCGGCCTGATCGACGAGAAGGTCGCCAAGGAACGGCGCAAGGAGCTGGAGGACGAGAGCGGCTTCTTCGGCGCCATGGACGGTGCCTCCAAGTTCGTCCGCGGCGACGCCATCGCCGGCCTCCTGATCGTCTTCATCAACGTCGTGGGCGGCATGATCATCGGCGTCGCACAGCAGGGCCTGTCCTTTGCCGATGCCGGTCGCAGCTACACGCTGCTGACCGTCGGTGACGGCCTCGTCACCCAGGTACCGGCGCTGATCGTCTCGACCGCGGCCGGCCTGCTCGTCTCCAAGGCGGGCGTTTCGGGTGCGGCCGACAAGGCGCTGATGAAGCAGTTCTCCGGCTATCCGCAGGCGCTGGCGATGTCCTCAGCGGTCATGCTGGTGCTGGCGGCGCTGCCGGGCATTCCGACCCTCCCCTTCCTCGCGCTCGGCGCCGGCGCCGGCGCGCTGGCCTGGTCGGCGCGCAACCGCAACCGTGCGACCGCCAAGGCCGACGAAGTCGCCAAGGCCGCGCCCGCACCGGGAACGCCCGGCGCGGCGGGAGCCGCCGCATCCGAGGAGCCGATCTCGGCGGCGCTCAAGATCGACGACCTCAAGATCGAGCTCGGCTACGCGCTGCTGCCGCTCGTCAACGGCCCCGACGGCACCGACCGCCTCACCGAGCAGATCAAGGCGCTGCGCCGCTCGCTGGCGATCGAGATGGGCTTTGTGATGCCGTCGGTGCGCATCCTCGACAACGTCCAGCTCGAGGCCAACACCTACATCATCAAGATCAAGGAGGTCGACGCCGGCACCGGCAAGATCTGGCCAAACCAGTTCATGGTCATGGACCCCGGCGGCAGCCAAGTGCAGGTGCCCGGCATCCACACCACCGAGCCGACCTTCGGCCTGCCCGCGACCTGGGTTGACGCCAGCCTCAAGGAGGAGGCCTCGCTCAAGGGCTACACCGTCGTCGACGCCGCGACCGTGCTCTCCACCCACCTCACCGAGCTGCTCAAGGCCAACATGTCGGACCTGTTGTCCTATGGTGAAGTGCAGAAGCTGCTCAAGGAGCTGCCGAAGGAGCAGGGCGAGCTGGTCAAGGACATCGTGCCGGCGCAGGTCACCGTCTCCGGCATCCAGCGCGTGCTGCAGCATTTGCTCGCCGAACGCATCTCGATCCGCGACCTCTCGACCATTCTCGAAGGCATCGCGGATTCGCTGGCCTTCTCGCGCAATCCCGCGACGATGGTCGAGCACGTCCGGGCCCGGCTGGCGCGGCAGATCTGCGCGCAAAACACCTCGTACAACGGCTATCTGCCGCTGATCGCGCTGTCGGCGCGGTGGGAGCAGGCCTTTGCCGAATCCATCGTCGGCCAGGGCGAGGAGCGCAGCCTCGCCATGCAGCCCTCGAAACTGTCGGAGTTCATGACCGCGGTGCGCGAGGCGTTCGAGCGCGCCGCCCGCGAAGGCGAGGCGCCGGTGCTGGTCACGTCTGCGGCAATTCGTCCGTTCGTGCGCTCGCTGGTCGAGCGGTTCCGCGCCCAGACCACGGTGCTGTCGCAGGCTGAAATCCACCCTAGAGCGAGGTTGAAAACGGTCGGAAGCGTCTGATTTGCCTTAAGAAGCCGTGTGTTTTTCGGCCACAGGCAAATGGTTTTTGAGTTCCTGGCGCCTTGTCGACCAAATCCGGATGAGGCGCCTTACAAGCACATTACATCTTTGAAATAATTATAAAATCACACGATCAAGGGTCGCTTTTGATCGCGACTCTTCACGTCCTTTCACGCTCTTGTGATCGCCCCTTGGGAACGAATCCCCCCAATACTAGGTTGTTGGGCACCGGAAGCATGAACCTGCCTGAACAGGGCGGCGACTACTTCGGGTAGATGGCGGCAGGAGCCTTCCATGAACCACTCGATTTACAGCGCGGATCGCTCGACCCACCTGAAGATTGTGGTCGTTGCGCTCGTGGCCGGGATCGCGGTGGCGGGCTTCGGAATCAGCGCGCGCTCGGGTTCGGATGAAGGCTTGACCCAGACCGCACGCGTCATCAAAGCCGGCAAGCCGGTCGCTATCACCAGCTCGAACGCGTCCCTCGTTCGCTAAGGAGATCTGACGAGTTTTTTGAATTCACGCGGCTCTTTACCAGCCCCCCAAAGTCGCCACGTGGATATGTAGACGACCCCAACCCCAAGTCGACTACAGAAAGCGCCCGCCCCCCACGGGCGCTTTCTCATGTCTGGGGTTGGGTAGATGGTGGGACCGCATTCTCGGTGTCGTCCTGGCGAAAGCCAGGACCCATACCGCGAGGTCTCTCGAGAGGGCGAGGTTGCAATTCTGCACAACGAGTCTTCGCCAAACTACTTCCAGGGGTAATGGGTCCTGGCTTTCGCCAGGACGACGGCAGGGCATTCACCGCGCCCCATAGGTCGGCGGCGGCGCCTGCACCGTCGGCGCGGCCGCGGCGAACAACTCGGCCTTGCTGCCGGTCAGCGGCGGATAGATCCGCTTGCGGTTGATGGTCTGCTTGGTCGCCTTCGCGGCTGCCCCAGTGGTCCGCACCTCCCGATCCCATCCTTCCGTGTAGAGCGCGCCCCAATCGCCGAGATCGAGCACGGTCACATACCAGTCGATCCGCAGCGGCAGCATCGGCAGGCCGGCGAGATCGGCCACCACATTGTGGCCGGCGAAGCGGCCCATCGGGCGGGCGAACTGGCACGACATCACGGTGGGATGCAGTCCGTCGACCACGCTGGACGCAACGTCGCCGGCCGCGAACACGCCGGGCAGATCCGCAACACGCATGAACGGATCGACCAGCAGGCGCCCGAAGCGATCGCGCTCGCCCGGAAAACTCGCCGCGAGCGGGCTCGCGCGCATGCCGGCGCACCAGATCACTGTCTGCGTGTGGATGAACTCGCCCGAACTCAGGCGAATGCCGGCAGCCTCGACCGACACCACGCGGACGCCGAGCCGCGTCTCGACGTCGAGCGAGGACAGCGCCGTCTCGATCACCGGGCGCGCGTGCGCGCCGATGGTCGCGCCGACCGCGGGATTGGGATCGACCAGGATGATGCGGCGGCTGCCGGTGATGCCCGCACGCGCCAGCCTGTCGGGCATCTCGGCCGCGACCTCGATGCCGGTAAAGCCGGCGCCGACCACCACGACCGTCGAACGTCCGGGCGACGGCGCGCTGCGTCCGAGCGAGGCGAGATGGTCCTCAAGGCGGAGCGCCGCGACATAGGTGTCGACATCGAAGGCATGGTCGGCGAGGCCCGGAATGGCGGGACGCATCACCTCGCTGCCGAGCGCAAGCACGAGCCGGTCATAAGCCATCATCTCGTCGCCGGCACTCGTGACCAGCGATATTTCGCGCCGGACCGGATCGATCGCCTCGACCTCACCGAGGCCATGGCTCACTCCGATCGGATCGAGCAATTGCGGAAGCGGAAGCGCGACCTCGCCGAGATCGACCTCGTAATTGCGCACGCGGATGTTGTGATAGGGATTGCGGTCGACGAGGTGAATGTCGATGTCACCGGCTGCGCCGATCTCGTCGCGCTTGCGCGCGGCGCCGATGGCCGCCCACAGGCCTGCAAATCCGGCGCCGAGCACGACGATACGCGCCATGTCCGTTGACTGCGTTGTCTCGAGGGATCGATAAGCGATCGAGCTGTCTGCCCGCGGACAGGTATAGCTCATTTGGCCGGACGGACCAACTGCGGCAGCACCGATCGCAAGACGAAATCGCGAGCGGCTCAGGCCTCGCGCTGCTCCGACGGCGTCGCGCCAAAGCGCTTGCGGAAGGCGCGGTTGAAATAGGACAGGTCGGAGAAGCCCGACGAATGCGCGATGTCGCTGATCTTGCGCGCCCTGGCGCGGGGATCGCCAAGCAGCTTCCGCGCCAGCAGCAACCGCTGCTCYAGCACGAATTCGGTGAAGGTCGTGCCGGCCTGCTCGAACAGGCGCTGCGCCTGGCGCGGGCTCAGGCCGGAACGCGTGGCAACTTCGGACAGGCAGAGATCGTTGCGGCCGAGCGCGGCCATCACGTCGGCGCGCATGAGATCGAGACGCGCTGCCGCATGTCCGCGCCCGCGCGCCAGGCTTGCATGCTCGGCATCGGTGCCGAGCAGGAGGCCGACGAGATCGACCATGTGCTGCGCGGTCAGGCGCTGACAGACAGCGTCGAGATGTGGCGCGTGATTGGCGGCGAGCGCGTGATAGCGAAAAATGGTCTCGGCCACCGCACCGTCGGAGAGACCCTGCGCCAGCTTGTCCT
>NZ_JBFULT010000476.1:0-5903 GCF_054049755.1 Bradyrhizobium sp. P5_C11_2 | reverse complement strand
TTAAGGTCAAGATCGAGTCGTTTTCAAAATGCAGGAATCAGCAAACTCAAGCACTTAGCCGAGTCGTTTTCAAAGTGTCCCCACACAGGGGCTGTACCCGAACGGATGTAGCCGATGTTACGGCTGCCAGACGAAGCGCTATATCCGAACTGACGACTGGGCTTTCGACCTTCCCGGGATGACATTCTGTCTGGAGTGCAGAACCCGTCCGATTGCGTGGAGCGATTGCGATGAGGGAGGCTACGATGGATTTTTCGCGGATGTCGGATGGGATCCGGCTGCATCACGCCTCTCATCGGCACGATGGGTACGATGGTGACGACGAAGCGGGTCCGACACCGGGCGCCCCGTTCCTGACCGAGGCGGTCGGCGGTGGCGCCCAGGTCCATGGTCCCGGCCCGTTTGCAGGTCAATTGGTAGGTCAATCTGCAGGAACTGAAGCGCACTCCGCGAGCGCGAATACCCAGCATCATGACTCCGACCCGATTCAATCCAAACATCCCATATCGGGGGTCGACACGGGCGGCCACGTCGGCAACCACGCTGCGGCGAGCCTGGATGTTTCGTCCACCACGCCCGCTTCCGGCGCATCACATCCCGGGATGGGCATTGCTAAGGTCGAGAGCGGAGCGAACACGGCCGGGAACGGCGGAGACGGCTACTTTTACGGAAGTATCATTCACGCGTCCCTGTTGATCTATGAACCGATCAACATCTCGGTGAGCCTGGGATACGGCTCGGTCGCCCTGGCCAACCAGTCCAACAATTTGAATGTCGATCAATCCGCCTTTCAGATGGCCGGCGTCGGCGGCCATGGCGGCAATGACAACATTGCATCGGGAGGCAGCATCAGTACTTCCTTGACCGCCGGCGTGATCGCGAGCGGCGACAACGGCGCCGGAAACGGCGGCAGCGGCTATTTCTCGGGTGCGATCGTGGACGCTCCCGTGGTGATCTATCATCCGATCAATATAGCGGTGGCGGCCTCGGGCGGCTCTGCGCATGCAAGTCAATCGAACACGGTGGACATCGATCAGTCGGCCACTCAGATCGCGGGCGTCGGCGGAAGTGGCGGAAATGGCAACGTGGCCGCCGGCGGCAGCGTCATGACGCTCGACCCCAGCTGGGGATCAAGCAACGGAGGGGGCGTCCCGGACGTTCAAACCGGCGGAAGCCAGGCTGGCAATGGCGGCGACGGCGCGTTCTACGGCGGGCTCGTCCATTCCTCCGTCGTGGTGTACGACCCGATCAACATCGCAGTCGCGGGCTATGGCTCCAACGTTCATTCGGTCCAGACCAATGACGCCTACGTGGATCAATCCATCATTCAGATCGCCGGCATTGGCGGGCACGGCGGCAACGCCAACGCCGCGGCGGGCGGCCATGCAAGCCTTCTTTCCCATGGCCTGTGGGGCGGCTCCGATGCGATCGCGACCGGTTCGAACGGCGCAGGCAATGGCGGCAACGGATATTTTGCCGGCAGCCTGATCGATGTCAGCGTCGCGATCTATGCACCCATCAATATCGCAATTGCAGGTCCCCATTCGACGGCCGTAGCCGACCAGGTCAACAACGTGCACATCGACCAGAGCGCGATCCAGATCGCCGGTGTTGGCGGGGACGGCGGCAACGGCAATCTCGCGCTGGGTGGCGATCTTTCGGCCCATCTTCTGTCGGATCTTCACCTGTTGGGATAGCGGAACATCGCGCCGCTCGCACAAGCCCGATTACGAGCTGCGTCGACACTCCGCGCATGCAAGCTCGCCCTGCGGGCCCTCCCGGATGTTTCGAGCTCCGGTGTTGCGCGACGAATGTCGTACTTTCGTACGTAGGCCCGCCAAACCGGATGGTGTCCGATTTGACATCTATCGCCATCGCGCGTGGGCGGATCAGACTTGCCGCGCGCGTCCGCCTGATCGGGATGGATGATGCACGAAAGCCAACAGAAACAGGGAGGCCCCAAATGTTGCCCAAAGCGATCCACATCTCGGACTCGATCGAATTCAAATCGATCAACACCGGTGGTCAAAGCGTCGGAAATGGCGGCGACGGCACCTTCAAGGGAGCCATCATCAGCAAGCCGACGCTCAACTTCGATCCAACCAACAAGGCGGAAGGTGCCGACGTGCACGTGAGCACCGGCGATCACGTCAAGCAGACGGCAGATTGGGATGCCGGCGGCGCCAACGCGAAGGCCTCGGTGTTCTCGAAGGCCCATGGCGGAGACGCCGAGTCGAACGGAAGCCAGAAATCCTACAGCGGTTACGATACCTCCAAGGTCTACGCCAATACGGATGCGACCCAGATCAACAAGGTCTCGGTCGACCAGCACCAGGAGGTCGTTGCCGGCATCGGCGGCAATGGCGGAGACGGCAACGCCGCGCTGGGCGGAGAGGTGAGCTTCCATCTCGATGCGTTCTGACCACCGGCTCGTCCGGCTGGCAGGACCGGTGGCCGCCGCCACCGGTCCTGACGTTCGAACCGATACCCCGCCGATACCGCTGGCAGATGATTTTGGCCATCGGTCATGTGCGCCGGACCTCGATTTCAGGCGGTGACGATCATGCTGATGCCGCCCATTCGGCTCCCCATCCTGCCGCAGATCGGGACGCCACTGCACGCGGCCCTCCGGTCCTGCGCGGGACCGCTCGGTCTCGTATTCGCGTATAGCTGCAGCTACAACCTGCTTCTGTTTGCGCCCTCCATCTATCTTCTTCAGATCTACGACCGGGTGTTGTCGAGCCGGAGCGGCGACACTTTGCTCCTGCTCACGCTCATTGTCGCGATCACGGTGGTCGTCGGCGGCGTGTTCGATGCATTGCGGCGCGCTGTCCTTGGACGCCTTGGCGCCTGGCTCGACGATCGACTTCGTCCTTGCGTGCTCTCGGCCGGCCTCGAATCGGCGCTTCGCAGCGATTGGACGCAGGCGTCGGGCGCATATCGGGATCTCACCGTGCTGCGCCAGTTCGTCGAGTCCGGCGCATGTACGATGCTGTTCGACGCGCTCTGGGCGCCCTTGTTCCTCCTTGTCCTGTTTCTGATCCATCCCCTGCTTGGCGTGGTGGGCGCCTGCTGCGTCGCCTTCCTGTTCGCGCTCACGGTTGCCGGAGAGCTGGTCACGGAAGACGTTCTGCTCAGATCCGGCGCCGCGCTGTCCAGAAGCTGCGGCCGCCTCCAGACTGCAGCGAGCAACATCCACATGATCCGCGCCATGGGAATGCTCGACAACGCTGCGCGCATGATCCACCGTGACGCGCAGCACGCGCGCAGAGAGCACGATGTGGCACTTCGGCGAGGCGAGATCGTCTCACTGGCCGCCAAGCCGGTTCGCGCGCTGTCGCAGGTCCTGATCATGGGGGCCGCCGCGTGGCTCGTCCTCGATCACGGGAAGAGTCCGGCAATCATCTTTGCTGCCACGCTTATGTTCAGCCGGGCGCTGGCGCCGGTCGAAAGTGCGGTCGCAGGCTGGAAATCACTCGTGACGGCCGTGAGCGCCTGTCAACGGCTCGGCGCACTTCTCGCCGCATTCCCCGTCGCCCGGCAGCAGAGCGCGGAGGTTTCTCCGCTGCAGGCGCAAAGCGGCCTCGTCGTCGACAATGTTGGCGTGAGGCTTGCGGGGACCAACCATCTTCTCCTGAACGGCGTCTCGTTCAGCCTCATGCCCGGAGAATGCCTTGGCATCATCGGTCCGTCCGGGTCGGGCAAGTCCTTGCTCGGCCAGGTGATCGCCGGGCTGTCGATGCCAACGCATGGCCGTGTCGTCCTCGACAATACCGACGTCTCGCTGCTTCGCGAGGGCCGAAACGGCGACCGCCTCGGATATCTCCCCCAGGACATCAACCTGCTCGGCGACACCATCAACGACATCATCGCACGCCTTGAAGATGCCGACCGGCGGAAGGTCATCGAAGCGGCCAAGCTCGCCGGTATCCATGGGGCGATCATGCGCCTGCCGCTGGGTTACGACACGGTGGTTCAGAGCGAAGCGACCTTCTCGCGCGGGTATCGGCAGCGCCTCGGTCTTGCCCGCGCCTTTTTCGGCAGTCCACGTCTCATCGTTCTCGACGAGCCCAACGCCAGCCTCGACTACGGGGGCGAGCGAATGCTCCTGGATGCCATCGCGCGCATGAAGCTCGCAGGCGTCATCCTTGTCGTCGTCACTCACCGGATGGGTCTTCTCGCCGCCACGGACAAGATTGCCATCATGGAGGACGGTGCGGTCGCCGCGTTCGGCGACAGCGAGGACATCTTTGAACGGCACCTGAGCCGACCCCAGGTTACTTCGCAGATTGCGCCATGATCTGGAACTCTCTCACCATCTGGAAGATTCCCGCCGTCTCGAGGCTTCCCATGATCTGGGACCAGCTCATGCGAGCGCCGGCAAGCCCCCCGCCCGCCCGGCGATTTGGCGTCGTGGTGACCGCAATCGACGATTTCGAACCTCTAGAGTTTCCATGGTGTTCGACGCCCACGCCGACCTCTCCGCGCGGAAGGCTTCGCGGCATCACCGTCGCGGGCAATCTGCTGGTGCTCTGCTTCATGCTGGGGCTCGGTACATGGGCGAGCCTCGCGCCGCTCGAGAGCGCCGCGATCGCGTCTGGCGTCGTGGAATCGGAATCGAGCCGCAAGACGATCCAGCATCTGGAAGGCGGTATCGTCAGGAAGATCCTGGTTTCGGATGGCGATATCGTGCGAAGCGGCCAAACGCTGATCGTGCTGGACGACACCCGGGCCGGCTCGGAGATGCAAAGCCTCCAAGGCCAATTTTGGGACGCAGCTGCTCGTGCCGCACGGCTTCAAGCCGAGCAGCAGAGATTCGAGAAGATCGCAATTCCGGACGCGCTGGAACAGGACAGCAGGCAGAACGGAGTGGCCGCCGCTGCAGTGTCGGCGCAGCAGTTCATTTTTCGGGCACGCCTGCAGGTTCACGAGTCGCAGCTTGCGGTCATTCGCGAACGAAGGCGTCAGGTCGAGAAGGAGATCGAAGGCCTCAAGGCTCAGGAAACCGCCACCGGGCAGCGGGTCGACATCGTTCGGGAGGAACTGGATATGGTCGCGACCCTCGTCAACAAGGGACTCGAACGGCGGCCGCGGCTTCTGAACCTGCAGCGGGAGCTGGCCGACGTTGAAGGCCGCCGCGGCGAGATCGCCGCGCAGATTTCCCGCGCCGGGCAGGTCATCAGCGAACAGCAGGCCACATTGTTCAAGCTCGAGAGCGAGAGGCAGAACGAGATCGCACAGTCGCTTCGTGAAGCACAGAGCCAGATATTCCAGCTCCGCGAGCGGTTGCTTGCGGCCAGGGATCAGCTATCGCGAACGGAGGTCAAGGCGCCCGAGGACGGTGTGATAACCGATTTGCGGATTCATACAGCCGGCGGCGTCATCGGAGCGGGTGCTCCGCTCATGGACATGGTGCCCCGGCAGGACCGTCTCATCGTGACCGCGCGCCTGAGGCCCGAGGACATCGATGTGGTTCATCCCGGCCTCAGTGCCGAGGTTCACCTCATACCGTACAATCAGCGTCGCGTGCCTCGCCTGAAGGGAACCGTCGTGCACGTATCCGCAGACCGGCTCCTCGACAAGCGTACCGACCAGCCATACTACGCGACCAGGATCCGGATCGACGACGGGCAGATCGCGGCAAACGACATCCAGATCGTCCCCGGCATGCCGGTTCAAGTGTTCATCACGACGGGGCGCGGCACCGTGGCTCTCTACGCGCTCAGGCCGCTGCTCGACAGCTTCCGTGGTGCATTCAGAGAGGACTAAAGCGCGATGAGATCGGGATGAATCGTCATCACGCTTCAGGTCTCCGGCATTAGAGCCGCGCCGGGGTCGTGATCGCGACTCTGCGCGGGCAACCGGCCGCGCCAGCGGAGGACGGCTTCCGTGCGATTGTGCGC
>NZ_JBFULT010000475.1:0-5927 GCF_054049755.1 Bradyrhizobium sp. P5_C11_2 | reverse complement strand
GCCGTGCTCCTTGCCGAATTGCCTTCCAACACGACGACCGCGCAGGCCCAATCGGCTCTGCCGCCGGTGACGGTGGATGCGCCGGTGCAGCGGCCGAAGCCGGCACGTGCGTCGGAGCAGTCCTCACGCCGCACGCAAGCCGCCGCGCGTCAGCGCAGCCGGAATGTCGCCACCGCGGCCGCACCGACGCCGTCGGAACGCGCCGCGGCTGAAGCCGCTGCGAAACAAGCCGCCAATCTCGGCTATCGCGCCATGCCGAGTGCGACCACGCTGCGCTCGGGGGCCTCGCCGCTCAACACCTCGCAGGCCGTCAACATCGTGCCCGCGCAGGTCCTGAAGGATCAGTTGCCGCGCAACATCGACGATGCGCTCATCAACGTCTCCGGTATCACCCAGACCAATACGCTCGCCGGCAGCCAGGACGCAGTGATCCGCCGCGGCTTCGGTGACAACCGCGACGGCTCGATCATGCGCAACGGCATGCCGCTGGTGCAGGGCCGCAGCCTCAATCCTGCCGTCGAAAGCGTCGAGGTGCTGAAGGGGCCGGCTTCGCTGCTCTACGGCATCATGGACCCCGGCGGCATCGTCAACACCATCAGCAAGCGCCCCGAGCTTTATCAGCACGGCTCGGTGACCCTGCTCGGCTCGACCTTCGCGAACAATCGTAGCGGAGCCGACGGCTTGCTCGACGTCACCGGTCCGATCGGCGACCAGGGCCTTGCCTATCGTTTCATCGGCTACGGCGTCAGCGAGGACTATTGGAGAAATTTCGGCCGCCACCGCGAGATGCTGGTGGCGCCGTCACTGGCCTGGTACGGCCAGGACACCACGGTTCAGCTCAACTACGAGCACCGCGAGTTCATCTATCCGTTCGATCGCGGCACGGCGTTCAATCCGGTGACGAAAGCGCCGCTGGCGGTGCCCGCCACACGCCGGCTCGACGAGCCCTTCAACAACACGTGGGGCACGTCCGACCTGATCCAGGCATCGGTCGAGCACCGCTTCAACCAGGACTGGAAGCTCTACGCCGGCTACAGCTACAACACCGAAACCTTCAGCGCCAACCAGCTCCGCATCTCCACCCTCAGCTTCACGACGGGCGTCGAGACGCGCAGCAATGACGGCACGCAGGGCTCGCTCAGCAATGCCAGTTACGGAACGTCCTACGTTTCCGGCGGCTTCTGGCTCGGCAACATGCGCAATGAGGTGGTGTTCGGCGGCGACGGCCAGTATCGCACCATCTACCGTGACAATCTGATCCGGCAGGCGACCCCTGCCATCAATGTCTACAATCCCGTCTACGGGCTGATCGGACCGGGGACGACGGTGTCGAACCCCGACAGTGCCCAGACCGACAAGCTCGGCCAGTGGTCGATGTTCTTCCAGGACACGCTGCATCTGACCGAACGCTTCGCGCTGGTCGGCGGCGTGCGCTACATGGACTACGACCAGATCGCCGGGCGCGGAAAGCCCTTCGTCACCAACACCAACGTGTCCCAGGACAAGGTGCTGCCTCTCGGCGGTGCCATCCTCAAGCTCACCGACCAAATCTCGCTTTATGCGAGCTACACCGAGTCGTTGAAGCCGAACTCGACCATTGCACCGATCGGCGTCGTGATCGGCTCCAATGTCGCGCCGGAAGAGGGCGTGTCATACGAGACTGGCGTCAAGTTCGATGTCAACCAGCGCATCTCCGGCACGATCGCGCTTTACGATCTCGACAAGAAGAACGTGCAGACGACGGTCACCAACAGCGCGAATGTCGTGGAAATCCACACCGTCGGCCGTGCCCGCTCGCGCGGCGTCGAGTTGGATGTCACCGGCAGGCTCACCGACAGCTGGGCCTTGATCGGCAGCTATGGCTATACCGACGCGCGGGTGACGGCATCCGAGGATGTCACGTTGCTCGGCAGGAAGCTGCAGAACGTCGCGCTGAACACAGCTTCGCTCTATCTGGTCTATGACTTTGGCACAGCTTTGCCGGGCCAGCTCCGCCTCGGCGGCGGCGCGCGCTACGTCGGCGATCGTCCCGGCGATGCGATCAACAGCTTCTTCTTGCCGTCCTATGTGGTCGCCGATATCTTCGCCACCTACGAGACGAAGTACGAGCAGTTCCCGGTGATCTATCAGTTCAACGTCAAGAACCTGTTCGACACCGTCTACTATCCCTCCGCCGTGAACAATCTGAACGTCGCGATCGGCGACGCGCGGCGCTTCTCGATGTCGGCAACGGTGAAGTTCTAGCAATGGCGGCGCGGCACAAAGCCATCGCGGTCCTGATCGCGCTGGCGGCCGCCTGCCTTGTCAGCACAGTTGCGAGCCGCGCCGAGGAGATCACGCTCTATTCGACCAGGGAGGCTGCCCTGCTCGAGCCGTCGATCGCGGCGTTCACGGAAGCGAGCGGCATCAGGGTCAAAATCGTCTTCGTCGAGGACAGTCTCGCCAAGCGCTTGGCATCGGAAGGCGAAGCGTCGCCTGCGGACGTCCTGATGACGATCGGGTTGGACAAGACCACTCAGCTTGCCAATCGCGGCCTGACGCAGGCCTTTGCATCGCCGCTGCTCGATCGAGTCGTCCCGCCGCATTTGCGCAGTGGTAGCGGGCAGTGGCTCGCGCTCGCCATCCGTCCCCGCGTGGTTCTGGCGCGCAAGGACAGCGCGCTCGCGGCGATCGACTATGAAGACCTCGCAAGTCCGCAATGGCGCGGCAAATTGTGCATGCGCGCGCCGCTGCATCAGAACAATGTCGCCCTGGTCGCGGCCTATCTCGCCCATCACGGCGAGGCCGCGACGGAGGCCTGGCTCGCCGGCCTGAAGGCCAATCTTGCGCACAAGCCGTCCGGCAAGGACAACGATTTGATCCGCGAGATCGCGCAAGGCGCGTGCGAAATCGGCATCGGTAACACCGTGGCGCTGGCGCAATTGCGTGACGGACGGGACGGCGCCGAATGGCGCGAATGGGCGTTGGCGGTCAGGGCGATCCCAACGGTCTTCAGGGGCGGTGGTACGCATGTGAATCTCACCGGCGCGGCCATCGCGAAACATGCGCCGCATCCGTCTGCCGCCCAAAAATTCCTCGAGTTCCTCGTCACCCAGGCGGCGCAGCGCGTCTTTGCGGCGGCCGAGCTCGAATATCCCGTGCTTGCGACCGCGGAGCGGGCTCCGATCGTCGCCGATATCGGCTCGTTCACTGTCGATGTGCTGCCGATCGAAGAGGTCGCCAGGCATCAGCAGGTTGCGATCGCACTCATCAAGAAGGCCGGCTTCGATGACTAGGCTGGGGCACAACATCAAGGTGGCTTTGCACGAGGTCCATTCCATCGCGGGCCTCGCCCTCGCGCTGCTGCTGACCCTGATCGCGCTGACCGGCGCGATCATGAGTTTTGAGGACGAGATCGTCGACCACCTGAACGCCGGAATCATGCAGGTCGCGCCGCGGACGGCGCCGGCGCTGATGCCGGACGAGCTGGTCGCGCGCCTGACGGCGGCGCAGGACCTCGGCAAGGTCTCCGCCGTCACGCTGGCGAGCGATCCATCCACCGCGGTGCATGTCCGCTTCGCGCGTGACGAGCAGGGCACGCGGCCGTCCTCGCTCTATGTCGATCCCTACGACGCGCGCGTGCTGGGTACGCCGCGCGGCGAGGAATTTTTTGCGACCGTGCGCAGGCTGCATCGCTGGCTGCTCATCCCCGGCGATGCCAAGGGCTGGGGACGCCAGATCACCGGCGTCGCTGCGCTCGGCCTGATCGTGATGCTGGTCTCGGGCCTGGTGCTGCGCTGGCCGCGTCGCGCAGGCAGCGTGAAGATGTGGCTGAAGCCCAATCTCGGACTCAGCGGGCGCGGTCTGCACCGCTCGCTGCACGCCGTCATCGGCACCTGGGTCTTGCCGGTCTATCTGGTGATGACGCTGACCGGGCTCTGGTACTCGTTCGACTGGTACAAGGACGGCGTGGTCTGGCTGCTGTCGCGCCCACATGTGGCGGCGGCAAGGATGCAGCCCAAGATGCCCACAAAGGCGCCGCGCGCGGCGGACCGTCCCGAGCCGGTTCAGGCCGTCGGATTTGATCGTGCATGGACGACGTTCCAGCGCGAGGAGGGCGGCCGCTTCTCCAAGGCCCTGCTGACGCTGCCCGCCGGTTCGGGCGCGGTGCTACGGATCCGCTCGTGGGGGAAGGACTCCACGCTCGATACCACGCGCGACGAGTTCCGCGTCGATGCCGTCACCGGCCAGCTGGTCTCGGCGGAACGCTATGCCGACAAGACGCTCGGCGAGAAGATCATCRCCAACGTGCTCGACATCCATCGCGGCGCGGTCCTCGGCTGGCCCGGCAAGCTCGCGTTCATGATCGCCGCAGCGCTGATGCCGCTGTTCTCGGTCACCGGCGTCCTGCTCTACCTGTCGCGCCGAAGGCTGCGGCGTCCCGCGCAGCCGCCGCTCGGGCGCCTCGTTCCGGGCGAGTGATCCGACAAGCCGCTGGTCAAATCCGCCTGGATCGAGTCAAGATATTTGCTTGACACGTCACTTCGGCTGCATGTGCCGTTCACCAATGATGACGTCGTTGTTGACGGCGTAGACAAAGCAGCCGCCATCCCTGCCATTTCGCGTGGGATCGCTGTTGCATTTTGCAAGTGCGGACGCCTGGGCATCATTCAAGCTCGCATCGCCCGCCGAGATGAACAGCTTCCCCCAAGGGTGGATGGCCATCGCTTTCGGCTCCATGGCCTTATCGTAATTCTGCACGTCGGGGCGCTGTCGCGTCACCCGCCGGATGATCGGAATCTGGGACAGATCATACTTGCCTGCATAATGCAGATGCGGCATGTCCCGCGCTGTCAGTTCGCCTTCCGCGACGATCTCCTCGTTCACCGCTAGCAGGGCGCACGGCTTGCCATAGCGCAACTGGCACGCTTCCAGTGAGCGCTCGCCGGTGGCCGACGCGTCCTCGTGTTCACAGGACCGGAAATAGCTCGCGCTGATGAGCTCCACGGCCTGCCCCTTGTTGGGCTTGCAGGCGACGTAGTCCTTGATCAGCGTGTCGCGGACAAAGCCGAACACGGTCGGCGTCGTCCCTGCTATGATCGACGCCATCGCCCGCTCGAATTGGGACTTGCGCTCCGCATTGGTCAGCGCGGCCATGGCCGCACCCGGAAGCACCAGAAACACCACCAGGAATTTTATAGTTCGCATGCTGCCCCTCCCCCCACGCGCGAATCGGAACTTTACCTGCCCCGCGCCCGCGGACAACATGCTTGTTTTCAGCAGCTCCAAGGGATTGCACGCCGCAGAGTGGGAGGGCATGCCCTCGTCGGGCTGGTCAAGCGGTCCGCAATCGGCCAAAAGCGCCCTGTTCAAACTTCGAAGGCTGCATGTCCGATGACGATCCCGACCGTCACCCCCGCCGATATCCGCCGCGCGCTGCTGTTGCGTGAGGAAATCGCGCTCATCGATCTCAGATACGAGGCCGCGTTTGCCACCGGCCATCCGCTGTTCGCCGCCAACATGGCGGCGGACCGGATCGCGATCGAGGCCGAGGTGAGGCTGCCGCGCAAGGACGTGCCGGTCGTGCTCTATGACGACGGGGAGGGGCTGGTCGCTGTGGGTGCCGGACGCCTTGCCGCGCTCGGCTACACCAACATCCGCGCGCTCGACGGCGGGCTCAAGGCCTGGCGTGCGGCGGGTTACGAGGTGTTCGAGGACGTCAATTCCTATTCGAAAGCGTTCGGCGAGCTGGTCGAGGCGCGACGTCACACACCGTCGTTCAGCGCCGACGAAGTGGCAAAACTGATCGCGGACAAGGCCAACATCGCCATACTCGACGTCCGCCGCTTCGATGAATACGCGACCATGAACATTCCGGGCTCGGTCAGCGTGCCCGGTGCGGAGCTGGTGTTGCGGGCAGGAACCGCCGTGCGCGATCCCGACACCAC
>NZ_JBFULT010000474.1:0-5952 GCF_054049755.1 Bradyrhizobium sp. P5_C11_2 | reverse complement strand
AGAATGAGATAGCCGCCGATGCCTGGACCGCCTTGCGCCAACGGCTCCTCCCGCTACCTGCTCCCGTCCGGCCCCATCACCAGGTCCGGCAGCGCGGTCGAGATGCCCGGCACGAAGCACAGCAACAGCACCGCGAGCATCATCAGCAGCACGAACGGCAACGTGCCCCAGATCACCTCGCTCAGGGGAATGTCGGGCGCGACGTTGCGGATGACAAAGATATTCAGCCCCACGGGTGGATGGATCAGCCCCATCTCCATCACGATGGTCATGACCACGCCGAACCAGATGATGTCGAAATTGGCGGCCCGCAGCGGCGGCAGGATGATCGGCGCCGTCATCAGGATGATCGAGACCGGCGGCAGGAAGAAGCCGAGCACGACGACCATGACGAGGATTGCGAACAGCAATCCCCAGCGCGGCAGATGCATCGCGACGACGGACTCGGCGACCGACTGCGAGATGTGCAGATAGCTCATCACGTAGGAATACAGCAGCGACATGCCGATGATCATCATCAGCATGGTCGATTCCCGGATCGTCGACTTCATGATCGGCCCGAGGTCGCTCGGCCGCCACACGCTGTAGATCGCCGCGATCAGCGCCAGCGCCAGAAGTCCGCCGAGGCCGGCGGTTTCCGACGGCGTGGCGTAGCCGCCATAGAGGGCGATCATCACGCCGGTGAGCAGCAGCACGAAGGGGATCACGCGGGGCAGCACGCTGAAACGTTCCGCGAGCGTGTACTCGTCGCGGGCGAGGATCGCCGCTTCGGGGCCGCCGTTCTTGTAGACCGCCTCGGCCGCGGCATATTCCCGGCGGAAGCGGATCACGGCGTAGGCGCCGAACAGCGTGACCAGCAGCAGGCCGGGTCCGATGCCGGCGAGGAAGAGGCGGCCGAGCGATTTTTCGGCGGCAACCGCAAACAGGATCATGGTGATCGAGGGCGGCAGCAGGATGCCGAGCGTGCCGCCGGCGGCGATGATGCCGGCGGCAAAGCCGCCGGAATAGCCGCGCTTGCGCATCTCGGGGATGCCGGCCGAGCCGATCGCCGAACAGGTCGCTGGGCTCGAGCCCGCCATCGCCGCGAACAGCGCGCAGGCGAACACGTTGGCGACGCCGAGGCCGCCGGGCACGCGATGCAGCCAGGCATGCAGAGCCAAATAGAGATCCTGGCCGGCGCGCGATTTGCCGATCGCGGCGCCCTTCAGGATGAAGAGCGGAATCGACAGCAGCGTGATCGAGGCCATCTCCTCGTAGACGTTCTGCGTCACCGTATCCAGCGAAGCAGCGGGCATGTAGATGCCCATGAACACGACCGCGACCGCGCCAAGGGCAAACGCAATGGGCATGCCCGAGAACATCACGACCAGCGTCGCAATCGCGTAAGCGAGGCCGATACCGAAAACGCTCATGGCCGCCTGGCTCCGGTGAGAGGCAGCGCAAGCTGCACGAGAATCTGGACGCAGAGCAGGCTCATGCCGAGCGCCATCAGCGTATAGGGAATTGCGAGCGGCGGTGACCACATCGAGTTCGAGACCTGGCCGTCGACATAGGCCTCGTGCGCCAGCGTCCAGGATTTCCAGGTGAAAAAGGCGCAGAAGAGGAACGTCGCGACGTCGACGAGCCAGAGCCGGACCTTGTTCGCCAGCGGCGAGAGCAGCCCGACAAAGGCCTCGATGCCGATATGGCCGCGATTCTGCTGCACATAGGCGGCCGTCATGAAGGTGGCGCCGACCAGCAGGAAGACGGCGGCCTCGTCCTGCCAGTAGTTGGCGGCCTTGAACAGCGCGCGGCTGAGCACGCTGTAGCTCAGAATCCCGCAGGCCGCGATCAGCGCGATCGCCGCGAACACGACGATGACGTTGTTGAGGACGGCGAGACCGCGATCGATCGCCGCCGCAGGGCTGTTGCCCGCGRCAGCGTTCGCCTGGTCATCGCGATCCGGAAGCGGACCGTGGCTCATGCCGTGACGTCGGAGGCGAGCTTGAGCAGGTTCGCCGAGGTCGCGGTCTTGGCGCCGTAATCCTTCCACGCGGTGTCGCGGGCGATGTCGCGCCACTTGCCGACGGTGGCCGCATCGAGCGCAGAGACCTTGGCGCCGGCCTTCTCGTAGACCTTGGCGACCTCGACGTCGTCGTCCTGCGCGCCCTTGCGGCCGAAGGCTTCGAGCTCGGTGCCGACCGCGAGCAGGACGTCCTGCTGGTTCTTCGGCAGCTTGTCGAAGATCGCCTTCGACATCATCAGCGGCTCCAGCATGAACCAGTAGGAGGCGCCTGCGCCTGATGTCAGCGACTTCGCGACCTCCTCGAGGCGGAACGAGATCAGGCTGGTCGAGGAGGTGATGCCGGCATCGCAGGCGCCGGTCTGCATCGCCGCGTAGATTTCGTTCGAGGGCACCGACAGCACCGAGGCGCCGGCGGTCTGGAGCACCATGTCCATCTCGCGCGAGCCGCCGCGCACCTTCATGCCCTTGGCGTCTTCGGGCGCCACGATCGGCTTGGAGCGGCTGGCGACGCCGCCGGCCTGCCAGACCCAGGTGAGCAGGATGATGCCCTTGTCGGCGAGGAAATCGGTCAGCGCCTTGCCGATCGGTTCCTTCTTCCAGCGCAGGCCCTGATCGTAGGTGGTGACGAGACCCGGCATCAGGCCGATATTCGTTTCTGGCAATTCGCCGCCGGCGTAAGGCATCGGATAGAGGCTGATGTCGAGCGCGCCCTTGCGCATCGCGGAGAACTGCGCGTTGGTCTTGATCAGCGAGGAGTTCGGATAGATCTCCGCGGCGATGTCGCCATTGCTGCGCTTGGCCACCTCGGCGGCGAACATGCGGCAAAGCCGGTCGCGGAAATCACCCTTGTCGATGGTGCCGCCCGGGAATTGGTGCGAGATCTTCAGCGTGGTCGCGGCATGCGCGGTGCCAGTGCCGAAGCGGAGAATGGCGGGTGCCGCGACGGCGGTCGCGAGCAGGTGACGACGCGTGAACATGGTTTGATCCCCTTGGACGATTCTTGTTCGGTGTTGATTTGGGCGGGTCATGAGACCGGCGCAGAGGCCCATCCTAGCCGGTCTTTCACCCGATATTCTCTCATCTGATAGTTCGAGACCGAATGCCGCGGCAAGTGTTGGCTTTGTTGCGCTGCACACTCCCGATCCCGTTGGACACGCGCGATTCCTGCGGACGATGGAGGGCAGCAGGCACGCAGAAATTTATCGCCGGCCGCGTAACAACGCCGCGTCGCGATCCGTCGAGTCTGGGTAGCGGCATCCGTCGCTGACAAACACCATCTCGAAGGGAACACGACTCATGACCATTCGCACCCGCATCGTGCTCGGCGTCTCGGCTGCCGCTCTCTCGCTCGGCCTCGCGCTCTCGCCGGCCGCCTTTGCTCAGGACAAGATGGGCAAGGATGACGGCATGATGAAGAAGGACACGATGTCCAAGGACGGCATGAAGAAGGACACCATGTCCAAGGACGACGGCATGAAGAAGGACCACATGTCCAAGGATGGAATGAAGAAGGACGACGRGATGATGAAGAAGAACTGATCTCACGCCGTCATGCCAGGGCGCGCCTCGTCGAGGCGGGCCCGGCGTTTCGACATTCGGATCCGGCGCCTGTCATCGGGCCGCGCATGCGCGCGGACCTGGTAACCCCGTGTCGCACTGATGCGTGAACCGAGGCGCACCTCAGTTCAATTTCAATTGAACGCTACTTGTGAACGTTACTTGCGCTTGGCCTTGCGGGCGGCGTAGCGGGCGTCGCGCTTGGCCTTTTGCTCGGCCTCGAGTTCAGCCGCCTTCGCGGCCGCTTCTTCCGCTTCGCGGGCGATCCGCGCGGCTTCCAGCGCCGCAGCTTCTTCCTCGCGGCGCTTCTCCTCGGCCTTTTCCGCCTCGCGCGCAGCCTTTGCCTCGGCGCGCTTGGCCGCCAGGGCCTCGCGCTCGGCACGCTTCGCCAAGACCGCGGGATCATCGGGCCCCGGCTGCGACTTGAACTTGTTCAAAAGGTTCTTGCGTGCTTCCTGCGCCGCCTTCTGCCGGTCTGTGAAGCCTGGTTCCCTGAATCCACTCATCGAACGAACCTTGTCATCCTCGCTTTCAATCCTACATCAAGTCGGTGGGTACGCAGGCCGCATCAAACGCATGCCGCGTGACGCCAGCGTGTACATCCATGCGCGCCGCAAAGCCACCCATAATCGCAGCCGATCAGGTAGACGAAAAATCGCTGGACCAGCCGATCCATTCGTAGCCCGGAATAGCTGCCGAATTGTGATGTCCCTCATAAAGGGCGGTGGGGGCGACGCCTAGCGTCCGCCCCGAGACGACACGGAGCACAGCATGACCATCTTCCGGCTCAGCCTGAAGGCGCTCGCAATCACCTTTGCGGTGGTGGCGCTGGCCGGGGCTGCGTTCGTGCTCGCCCGTCCGCAGCCGATCGAGAATGCCGTCCTGGGTGCAGGATGGGAGTGCAGTCAGACCGCTTTCGTGCTCACGACCTGCGCGCCGCGGGGCCAGCAGGCAACCCCGGCGATCGAAACCTCGCGCAAGGACCTGGTCAGGCCGACCCGTGGCTGAACTGGGTTGGCTGATCGGGATGTGACCGATCGGGATGTGACGCGACGTCGCAGAGGTGATAAGCCGTCTCGACCGCGCGATCAGGTAGCCATGCCCAAGCCCCCATGCCCAAGCCCCCATGCCCAAGCCCGTACCCGGTGAGAAGCCCAAATCTCAACCAAAATCGCAACCGGCGGCCCGATCCGGCAACAACCGCCGCGGCGCGATCGCCGGATTGATCATCGCCATCGTGATCCTCGGCGTCGGCTGGTGGCTTGCCCGTGATCTCACCGCCGCCAGCAGGATGCAGGACTGCCTGATGTCGGGGCGCAGCAACTGCAATGTGATCGAGCCGGCCCGCTAGAAGGGGTCCAGCGCGACCCTCTGCAGCTCTGTGGGGCCGAAAAATTGCCGTGATCTTAAACATTTGTAACGGGACATAGCCGATCAGGCAGGTCAGTTATGTCCGCCGGCATCAGCCATGCGCGACCCGAATCGGCTATCGCGCAGGCACCACGGCAATCGAGAAGAGCAGGGGGTCAAGCACGCATGAGTGCGTCCAGCCGCATGAAGATCATCATTCCCTTGGTTTCGGCCATGTCATTGCTCGCGCTCTCGGCGCAGGCGCAGGAGGCCCGGCCGCCGAGGGACGCCGGCCAACCGCCGGGGCCGGGCGCAGGCGCGCCGCAGCACAATCCGCAGAACATGCGCAAGGGACCCCCGCCGCAGCAGGCCGCTCGGCCTGCGCCGCAGCCCGGCGGCCCGGCCCATGCCGGTCCCGGTCCTGGTCCACACGGCGCCGGCGGCCCTCCGCCGGGACGCTATATGGCGCGCGGTCCCGCACCGGAGCGCGACTGGGGCGGACACGCCTATCGCGGCAATCGCGCCTGGGATGGCGGGCGCTGGCGCCACGAGGTCCGCAACGGCCGCTCCGGCTGGTGGTGGGACGTCGGCGGCGCGTGGTATTATTATCCGCAGCGGATGGACGGCCCGCCCGCCTACATCTCCGAAGATTATATCGACGACGTGCCGGTGGCCTATGCGCCGCCGCCACCGCCTGTCGCCTACGCACCGCCTCCGCCGCCACCGCCGGCCGATCCCGGCGCAAGCGCGCTTGGTGGCGCCATCGTCGGCGGCGTGCTCGGCGGCCTGATTTCGGGCAACGCAACCGGGGCGGCCGCAGGTGCGGTTCTCGGCGGCGCGACCGGCGCGATCGCGGGCGCCACCGCGGCATCGCAGCCCGGCTACTATCTGGCTCAGGGCAATTGCTACTACCGCTATCCGAACGGCCAGTACGTGCAGGCCGATCCGCGCGCGTGCTACTGAGCTTTCTCAAACGATATCCGACGTGAATGAGGCGGGCCCGGTGCCCGCCTCATTTGTTTTGGCGGCGCCTCCGGACA
>NZ_JBFULT010000473.1:0-5953 GCF_054049755.1 Bradyrhizobium sp. P5_C11_2 | reverse complement strand
CACGCATCCTGCGTGGCGGCCCGACCATCGCTTAACCTGTCACTGCTTCATGCAGCGAGCACCCGTGGTTGTTCTACACAACAGAGCCGAGAACGCAACTGTGATGTCTCCAATGGGTCAATCGCGTCGGTTTGGCGATCAGCCGCGCACTTCCGGTCCTCCTCGATGAGCGGACATCGTCAGCGTCGGTGGACAGACAGCCGCCGCACAAAAGAGAACAGCCGCCCGAAGGCGGCTAGTCGTTCTCTCCGATGAAAGGAACTTGGAAGCAACTCTACCAGCCGCCGGTGATCAAGCGAACGTTGTCACGCAGCGAGCCAATGTCCCTTGTGAATATCGAACTTTACGACGCCGTCGTCACGCATCTTCAACAGGAGCGATTGGCAGTCGTCCTGATGCTTTATGTTCACGCGCTTCATGATTTCGAAAGCCTTCAGAGGCTTTTCGCGAAGCGCAATTAGAATCTTTTCTCGATCAGTCATTGGGGTTCCTTGCATCGGCATCGGCGACGGTACGCGTTGTACAGATCGTCTGCAACGGGTGCGTTCGCTTGACGAGGTCCGTTCCGGCTCACGGGCGGTCTTCGCGAATCTGCCGGCGCATGTCCGCTCTGCCCCCGCTTGCAGAAGGTTTTGGCGCAGGCAAGCCGAACCGTTCAAAGTACTGAGCAACTGCCGGGCTCGAATGGTCGCCGGAATGGTAGGCCGCGAGCGCCACTATTTCGCCGTCCAGGAACATCGCCAGAGCAACTTGGCTAACGACCCAAACGCCGCCTCCGACACGACGCCCAAGGCCATGCTGAGGGCACCAGTTCCGGATCGTTGTTTCTGACTTTCCAGCCCTCTTAGCTGCCGCAGCTAAGCTAATCCCCTCACGAGGATCGTAGGGCGTGAGGACCTTCAAATGGGAATGCTCTGGTGCCCTCATGCGAGCACCTTTGTGAGCAGGACTGCGTCGGATGCGTGATGGCGTCGGTATGTAAGATGAGCGCCGGTTTGCCGATGGATCGATGCCGACGAGGCCGTGATGAACGGCACGACGCCACCCTGGATCAGGAACAGAAACCCCATCACATCGAAGCGCGCGGCGGGCGCGAGCGGGTGAACCCCGTACAGATCAAGCGCCGTCCAACCCATCGCATGCGCCGCGTGCCCCCACCGAGACAGGAAGTTTCCGGCGTCACCGAGGAGCATGTCCCACCGCTCCGGGCTCATCCAATCGGGGCAAGTTCGCCGCTCCAGATCCCCCAAGATTGCATGCCATTCTGCTGGCGCACCGCCTCTCTCGCCGTCATCCTCGCCCCCTGCAAAATTAGTGGTCCCACTGGTCCCAGTGGTCCCACCCTTGTTAAGTGATTGATCCGCGGAAGATTTGCCGGGACCACTCACTGCGCCGTGATGGGACCAGTCAAAATCAACTGGTCCCACCTTCGTTTCGCGRCTGGTCCCAGCTTTTTCCTTTTCAATGAATAGCTTGCTTGGGGTGGGACCAGTGGGACCACTGGGACCAGTATTTTTCAGAAGGTCGAGCACGTGAGAGGTGAAGTCCGGAAAGCTATGCGTCATTCGCCGTCCTCCAGGAGCTGCGAGACGATGTGGTAGAGGCGCAATTGACCATGCCCAGGAACGCGAACATGCTTCGCGCGGCGCGCTGGATCGGGCGCATCCATGTAGCCTTTGGTCGCCATGGTGGCCGCGAGCCGGCGAGCGTCGAGGCCGCGGCAAATCTCCTCCTTCCATGCCGTGGTCGTGACGAAGTAGTCCCAGCCGTCTCCGACCTTCTGGCGATAGCCGGCCACGTCGCGCGGGTGGATGCGCGTGTCTCGCTCTTCCTCCCAGGCGGGAATGAAGCGGGCCATGCCGTTGGCGAGCAGGAATGAACGGACCTGCTCGAGGCCGTCATGGACCTCTGCCGCGTCGTGTCCGCCGCGTGCAGCCAGCCAGTCGTTGAAGCACCTCCCGGCTGCTGCGATGGCCTCGCCCGGCTTCCACGGCACAATGCCGCGCTGCTGAGCGAGCTCGCCGCCAACCGCGACCAGCGCGAAGCGCTGAGCCACGCGTTCGATTTGGCCGTCCGCCCCTCGCGGAACAAACTGACTGCTGAAAGCAGCCATGATCGGCGCAATCTGCCGGCGGAGATCCTCTATCGCGGGAACGATCGATCCCAAGTAATGCCGGACGGCAACGCCATAGTGCTGCTGCGTCGCGGTCCGTAGATGTCGGGCAAGTGCTTCCGCTGTCTCGAAGCCGTGTAGGTTCTCGAACATACCCATCCCGGCGCCGGCATCGGCCGCGATATCGACGATGCGAACTTGCTGGCCGGCCGCTATCCGTTTCCCGCGCCCGTCCTCTGCAACCTTATCGGCAAGCCCAATTTCTCCAGAGGACAAGAACAAGACACGCCACTTTGCCGCTCGGCGCGCCGATCCGTCGCGGGTGCTGCGCGACTTGCCGGACCCGTTGGCGAGCATATAGGCGGCTTCGCCGGCATCCTTCGCCGCGAGCTGCGAGAGCTCGTCCAGGCAAAGAAGCGTATCCGAATGGCTGAGCGCAACACCCTCCAACCCGTTGGCTGTTGCGCGCCACGATCGAACGAAGCCATTTGCATCCCCACCGCCCCAAACACTTCCCGCGACATGCAGCGCGGTGCTCTTGCCCGTTGAAGACGCCCCCTTGAAATGAAGGCCGCCGCCTTCGGACGAGCACGGGCCCACCAGCGGCCCTGCGAATGCCGCGGAGATGGCGAGCACCAGGCGGCTGTTGCCGCTGGCGTAGCGAGCTACATTTTGTTGCCAGCTCTCGAGCGTGCCGCCCTGCCGGAACGAATGCTCGTGCGCCGTGACGCTCTGCAACAGCAACTGGTCGCGCTTGTCGTTCGCAAAGCAGTCATCCGGCAGGACGAAGGAATTGCTGTGCCACCCCACTCGCTGAGTTGCCCTTGCCCGATTGGGGCTGCGGACCTGGAGCAGGAACGAGTTGAAGAGACCACGCGCCGTTTGGCTGGGGGCGATGAAAAACCCACCCTCCATAAGCGCGCGGCGGGCTTCCGAGCCGTCGCCTGCGAGCGTGGCACGCGGCAGCGCAAATTGGTGCTCGCGGTCGTCGTGGTCCTTCCAACGCAGCAGCACGCCCCAGTTGGAGCCGTCGCCGTCCCGCGTTTCGGCAACAATGTCGAAGTGGCCTGCGATCAAAATTGCGGGCTTGTCCAGGTCGTCGGGATTCTGCCACATCAAGCCCCGGTCGGAGAACGAGTAACCAATAGGCAACTGCTTCTTCTGCTCAGCGCGACCCGCGATGTGCTCCTCGTGCGGTTCCTCGCTGGCACCGCACTCCGCAGCGCTCGGCCTCTCTTCCGGGGCTGGCTCTTCGACCTTCCAATAAGGGGCCGCCTCAATCAACGCTGCCAGGTCCGCGCTGGTCTTGCCGGCGAGCCAGTCCGACACGTCGCCGCCCTTGGGCGTGTCCGGGAAGTGCAGAATACGGACGCTTGCGGCTACACCATGGGCCAGGGCCGCCTTCTCTTCGGCATGCTTCCGGCCAGCCTCATCGTTGTCGGCCAGGATGACGAGGTGGCGCCCACGCACATACTCCGCGCAGCCCATTGGCAATCCATCGCCAGTCCCGCCGAACGTGAAAGCGCTGAATGACGCTTTCGCTAAAGTGTCCACGTCCTTTTCGCCTTCCGGCCAAAGCAACGGCGCATCACCGCTGAAGGGATCGGCACCGACGAAGTAGGGCACGTTTTCAAAGCCCTCTGGCTTGCGATACTGCCAACCTGTCCGTCCATCAGTGTCCGTCACCCGAAACACGTTGAAAGCGTTGCCGTCCTTGCGGAGGATCTTCAGCCGGACGGGGACGCCGCCCCGGCAATAGCTGTGCCGGCGCTTTTCGTCGTCGCGGACGCGCGGGCCTTCGTCACCGGCCACGACGAAGCGCGGCTTGCCATCCTGATCCGGTTGAGTGCGAGGTGGGAACGAGGGTGGAGCAGTACGCGCGTCGCGCGGTTCGGCCGCAACCTTATCCGTCTTGCTCGGCGCCGACCGCATGTTGCCGGTCAGGGTTGACGATCCCTCGGCCGGCTTCACGTTCAATAGGCTTTGAAGGTCGCGCGCCGCGTCAAGCTTGGACTTGCCCTCCAGATACGCGACGAGGTCGATAGCATCGCCGCCCTTGTCTCCCGTTGCGAAGTCACTCCAAACTCCGGTCTTCATGTTGACCTTGAAGCTACCGGGGCGACCATCAGCGCGCGTCGGGTTACGCGAGACCCATTCCCCTGCGGATCGATAGCCGCCAGGCAGCAACTTCGGAACGATGACTTCCAAGGCGCTGAGAGCCGCCGAGCTCACCGCACTAAAATCCACGCGCTCAGGACGAGCGAAGGCGTTGTTGATGGCGCCCATTTTCAAAACTTTCCTTTGAATTTTTCGGGAAATGTCTCGCTAACCGGCTCTGTCTTGCGTGCATCGTCGATCGCCTGCGCGGCGTCGGAGGACGATGAAAAGACACCAGGCACTTCACGGCCTGACGGCAGCGTTGCGGAAAAGCGTTTGCGCCCGRGTTCATGAATAAAGCCGAGCACTTCACGACCACAGCAAACGGTCAACGTTCTCACGATTAGGGGAGGGCTCATGACTTGCCCTCCACCGGAATAACCTCAACCGCGGTCTCGAGCCGATACCGGCCATGATTGCCAGGAAAGTCACCCTTGTGGGCCTCATAGTCCGTCGAGATATTCAGACCGGCTCGGCGCAGTTTGTAGACGTAGTGGCTCCAGCGGGGCGCCGGATGGTCGATGGTGGTGAGGCCTCGTGGCCCGGCATTGACGAGATGGCGAAGCGTCCAGGCCTCGCGACCGGCGAAGGTTTGCAGGGAGCCGTCAGGCAGCTTGATCTTGATCCTATCAGTCATCGCTCGGCTGCCCCTCCGATGCCGGCGAGGGCAGCAATCAAGTCAGCATGGCCGGGTGGAACTGGATATCTGGAAAGCAGGTATTGCCCGGCTTTGGTTGCCGGCCCGCGAACTACGGCCGTGCGCCAGTCAAAGAGCGGGAGGCCGGAAAGGTCTTGGATTGGGTGGAGCAAATTGCTATGTGTTTGCACGTTAAGCCTCTCAAGGCCCGGTGCTCGCTGTCCTGCCAGGAAAAGCCGAGCTGCCGGGCTTTCTTTTGGGTGGGATTCAGGCGGCGGTTGCTTCGCGGCCGATGGCCGGTAGCTCTCGAAGCCAACGCCTCAGCTCGCTTGCCTCGAACAGAGTTCGCTTCCCGTCCTTGCGGGCGGTCAGTTCTTTGTCCCTGAGGGCTTTGTAGATGCGCGTGCGACTGCGCCCCGTGGCGGCGGCGGCCTCCTCGGGGGTGTAGGCGAGCTTTGAGATTTGCTCGTGCTGATCGGTATCGGTCGGCATGGTGCGTCCTGTTTTTCAACAGCGCCACCGCGGTATCGCGGGGCACGCACCGAAACTGACTGCTTCGTTGATTCCGCGGAAGCTGGCGGCGTCTGACAAGCCTTAGCTGCGTCAGAGAACGTTGTGACAAGGCTCTGGCTTGTCATTCTACTTTCTGAGTGCCCGTCTCACCATGCGTTCGAATGCCTGCGCAGATTGATCAGCGTCTGGTTCAATCCCGGCGGCCTTGAAGGCCGCCTCAACTTCAGACCGAATGTTTTTCGCGATGAAAGATACCGGCTTGCCCTTCAGCGAAGCACGCTTTCCAAGAGCTTCTGCGATGATGCCGGATCGTTCAGTGGCCATCGCTTTAGCGGTATTCGCACCTTTCTGACGCGCCTCAGCAGCGTTCTTCGCCTGGATCAATCGAGCGTGGTTACCTTCGAGCTCCAGTCTCAACCAGTACCAAGCATCGCAGAGCGCATAGACTGATTTGAAAAGCTCTGGCATGCCGTCAACAAAGCGGTCGTAGACTTCGTCTGGGATTTGGTCCTTCTCCGCGCCCTCTACATGCG
>NZ_JBFULT010000472.1:0-5954 GCF_054049755.1 Bradyrhizobium sp. P5_C11_2 | reverse complement strand
GACCACATCGGTCTCGGTGTGATCGACCACCCCGTCGCCGCTATTGTCCTGCTGAATCGTCTTCGACAGGCCGTTTGCGCTCGCCGAGACAATTTCCCGAGCGAGCAGCGTGCCGTCCGCACTGCGGTCGGTCACGGTTTCGGTCCGGCTGCCGTCGGCATTGAGCACCGTGACGCCGGTCCGGGTCACGTTGAACGTGCCCGCCCCCGTCGCGTCCTGCTGCATGGTGACCGACAGCCCATCGGCACTGGTCGTGGTGACCGTGCGGTCCTCGAGCGTACCGTTGGCACTGACATCGGAGACGGTCTCGGTCCGGCTGCCGTCGGCATTGAGAGAGATGACGTCGGTGCGCGTCTGATCGAAGCTGCCTGTGCCGGTCGTATCCTGCTGCGTCGTCACCGACAGCCCGTTGGCGCTGACGGAGGTGACGGTGCGATCGATCAGGGCGCCGCTGGCGCTGGTGTCGGTGACGGTCCTGGTGTGGCTGCCGTTCGCATTCAGGATGGTGACGTCGGTTTCCGTCAGGTCGAAGACGCCGGACCCGGTCACATCCAACCGCGTCGTCGTCGACAATCCGTTGGCGCTGGTGGTGGTGACCGTCCGGTCCCTCAGTGAGCCGTTGGCCGCAAAGTCGGACACTGTCGACGTGGTACTGCCGTCGGCATGACGGACCAGGACCTGGACCTCGTTGTAGGTGCCGTTACCGGTCGCGTCGATCTGCGTCGTCTTGCTTTGACGGTCGGAACTGACGGTGGTCACCGTCTTGGACCTCAGCGTACCGTCGGCATTGCGGTCGGTGACCGTCTCGGTGCGGCTGCCATCGGCATTGAGGACGGTGACATCGCTCTCGGTCAGATCGAATACGCCGTCGCCGGTGGCATCGACCTGGGTTGTCTTGGACAAACCGTCAACGCTGGTCGTAACCACGGTCTGATCCAGCACCGTGCCGTTGCCGCTCAGATCGGTCCGGGTGACGGTCGAACTGTGATCGGCATGGACAACAGTGGCGTTGTTCTGCGTTGCGTCAACCGTTCCGTCGCCGTCAATGTCGCTCTGGACGACCTTCGACAGCCCGTCGGCGCTGGTGGTGGTGGTGGTCTGCGAATTCAGCGACCCGTCACGGTTGAACCACGAAGCCGTGTCGACGCTCGACCCGTTCGCCGCGGCCGTAACGGCCTCGGTATAATTGATGCTCCCCGCACCAATGGTGTCGGCCGCGACGGTTCGGGTCTGGCCATTCTGGCTCCGGATGGTGACCGACTGATCGCGCAGCGACCCATCGGCGTTGCGGTCAGTCACGGTCTCGGTGATGCTGCCGTCGGCACTATGAACCGTCACATCGGTCGTGGTCAGGTCGAACTGGCCATCGCCGTCGTGATCGACCTGGGTCGTCCTGGACAAGCCGTCCGCACTCAATGTGGTGACGACCTTGTCGCGCAGCGAGCCATCGGCAGCGAAGTCCTGCTGGGTCGTTGTCATGCTGCCATTGGCATTCAGCACGATCGCTGCGACCTGCACGAGATCGGCAACCCCGTCGCCGTTGCTGTCGGTCTGGATGGTCTTGGTCAGATGATCGGCGCTGGTCAGCGTGGCCATGCTGCCACGCAATGACCCGTCGGTATTGTAGATCGACACCGTTTCGGTCTTGCTGCCGTCGCCGTTGATGACGGTCAGATCGGTGTCAGTCTCGTCAACGACGCCGTCGCCGTTCGAATCGACCGTCGTGGTCTTCGACAGGCCGCTGGCGCTGGTCGTGGTGACGCCCTGATCCCTGAGCGATCCATCCGGATTGTAATCGGTGACCGTCACGGTCAGGTTGCCGGACGCATCCTTGGCATCGACCTCGATCTGGTTGAAGAATCCGCTTCCGGTCGAATCGCGATCGATGGTGACGGTATTGCGGTCGGCGCTGGTGCTGGTGACCGTGCGATTGAGAACGTGGCTGCCGGCGGCATCGAAATTCGTGACCGTCAGCGTAGTGCTTCCGTCGGCATTCGCGACCCGGACGTCGGTCTGCCGGCTGTCGATCACGCCGTCGCCATTGGTATCCTTCGTAATGGTGACGGTGTTGCCATCGGCGCTGGTGGTCGAGACGGTCTCCCTGGCGAGGCTGCCGTCGGTGTAGGACGCCTTGTTGTCGATCGTGGTCGAACCGTCGGCGTTGTGTGTCGTCGTCGTTGCGACGACATAGCCGTTGGAATCATACGCAAATGTGACGTCGGCTGCGGTGCCGGTGGTGCCGTCGGTCCTGGTGTAGGTGGTCTGACCCTGGATCGCAGAACCGTCGGGCAGAACGATCTTCTGCTGGTTCGAGGTCAGGTCGATCGAGGCGATGCCCAATTGCGCCAGCGTTTCGAGCTGCGTGGTGCCGTCCGCATTGGTCACGAGAACCTTGAACAGGCTCCAGTCAGTATCGCCGGAATCGAGCTTGCCGTCGTGATTGGTATCGAACACATCGAGCAACGCCTGCATGTCCGAGCCGGCAGTCGGATCCCACAATGTGAATTCGATTTCGTTAGCCTGGTTGATGACGCCGTCGTTGTTGGCGTCGAGCACCAGCACGCCATTGCCTGCCCCGGCCCACGCCGTGGCATGCTGCAGGCCGTCGCCGGTCATGTCGAAATAATGGTTCGATGACCCCAGCTGGGTGATCGCAATTCCGTTGCCGGTCAGGTCAAGGACGATCGGACTGCCGCCGCCACCGCCGCCGCCGTCTCCACCGCCGCCGCCGTCGCCTCCATCACCACCCCCATCTCCACCGCCGCCGCCATCCCCGCCGCCGCCGTCGCCACCAAAGGAATCAAATGAATCGAACGAGTCGAAGCTGTCGAATGAATCGAAGGAATCGAACGAGCTGTCGAATGAATCAAACGAATCGAAGTTCGGGGGCCGCGGAAAATAATCGGAGGGCGGGGTTGAGCCCCACAGATTCCAACCGGCCGGCGCCCACGACGGATAGTAGCTCGAGGCCGGCCGGTTGCCCAAATAATCCGTGATGCCGTTGTACCAGCCCGAGGTACCCGAGACCGACCTGCCGTCGGCGCCGCTGTACGACATGTTGCCGGACTCCGCCGATGGCTCCAGCGGGTTGTCGGCAAAGTAACCATAGTCGCCAAGACCGCCCTGGTTGCTCGGCAGTCGCGAATCGTCGAGTCCGTAGCTGCTGGGCGCGTGCGCGGCGCCATACCAATTGCTGATTCCGTTGCCGTCGCCGATCTGGAAGTTCGAGTCCTGGGTTACGGTGACGGACCGCGAGCCGAACGACGGCAGGTTTCCGATCGTCGTGCTGGACTCATAGCTGACGCTGACGTTGTTCGTTGAACTAAAGCTCAACGGACCCTGGTCGGACTGGCCAACGTCCACCTCGGCCTGAGTGAACTGGCCCTGCACCCATGGATTGGACGTCGAGGACTGGCTTGCGATCCCGTAAAACAGAACTTGCCCGTTCGCCCAATTGCCAATGTCGTCGCGGTCATCGTTCCGGCCGGTTGATCCCCGCGGCGCGCTGGCCTGCTGATCTGGCTGCGGCTGGTTGCCGGAATTTGAATTGGAAACATAGACAATGGTGGGACCGAGCGAGCCGGTGGTCTCCGGCGGACCAAACAGATCGGCGGCAGCCTGCGCAAAGGCATAGTCCGCCGTAAAGGCCGTCAGCTTTTCCGACCCCTGGATCGCGGCGAACGGATCGGGAGGCGGCGATTGATTTCCGAGATACAAGTTCGAAACAGCGGTCAGACTGAAGTTGTTGGTCCAGCTCCCGCTGGTGATGCCCGGGTTGCCGGTGATATCGCCCTCGGATTGGCCAGTGACCTCGTTCGCCGTAACGGTCGTCAACTGAGCTGCCGCGGCAGTGGTCCACGGATTTGCAGCCGCCGGATTTACCAGAGTGGGATTGAGGGCTTGCGGGTCGGCCCAATTGCCAATGCCGTTGCCGTCGCCGATCTGGCCTGTCGGCCCCTGTGGCGCGTTGGCCCATGGATCCGCAGACGGCTGGTTTGCAGCGGTCAGGACGTAGACGACAGCCGAGTTCGCCCAATTCGCACTGGTGAGATCCGGGGCGGCAGCAGGCCCGAAGAGATTGGCGGCTGCATTGGTGATGGCGATCTCCGCCGTGAAGGGCGTCAGCTCGCCCTGCGCTGCCGGTTCAGCCGCCGATTGGTTTCCTCCGAAAATGTTGAACGTATAGGAGAGATGGACATTGTTCGTGTAGGTCCACTTGCCGTCAGTCGCCTGACCGGTCGTGGCGGTCTGCGAACTGGCGCTTTGCGCCCACGGTTGGCCGTTGCCGTTGACCAATTGGAAATTCGACGCCGCGGGATTGACCTGGAGGACAGGCTGCAACTGCCCCAGATCCGAACTGAAGAGATTGAGCGGAATCGAAGAACCACCCGAACTCTGCTGAGACGGGCTCGGGAGTGCTGTCGCCGAGGAAAGCCACTGCGTCTCAGCGGTATAGGGAACGGCAGGCAGATTGGGGTTGAACGAAGGCGGGATTCCGCCGGGGATCCAGGCTGGATCCCCACCCCCTGCGGCGAAGGCGTCATTCAGATCGTCGTTGGGAAGACCCGGCCAACGGTTAGTCGCGGTTGTTTTGAGCGGCGCAAAGGGTTCGCGAAGCCAGTCCTTCGGCGGCACATAGGAAGCACTGCCCGGCACATCCACTTCGGCTGCCGCTTTAATGTCCCCGGCCACAGCGTACATGAGACGCGCAGCAAACTGCGGGTCCTTCCACCAGAGGTACTGGTACACTTGGTAGTTCGCGACGGCGCCGCCAATGACCGCGCCCGGCAGACTTCCCCATGCAGCCGCCGTTGCGATTTCCGGAAGCGTTGCACCGGCTATCCATGCATAAGTGCCGCCCGCGATCACACCGCCGTAGGTGACGCCGGTCGTACCGAGAAAGAGGCCGAACTCTGTACCGCCGGCCTTATACGCCTGGATACCGTTATAGATGTCGTAGCCGACCCCCAGCCCGAAAAGGCCGACTCCCGCCACGCGCACGAGCTGGCCACCGACATAAGCAAGGTTGCTCGCCGCAAGCTCCGACCGCAACACCAGGACACTTGCGCCATCGGTGGATAGTGGTCCGACATAGCCGTATTGCTGCGCCGCATACGTTGGGATTCCCATGTAGCGGGAATCCACAATGGCTTGCCTGACCGCACCGGATTTATTGGCGATAGTCAGCTCATCGTTGAAAAACCTTGTTCCATTCAACCGCGATTGTTTTTCACGAATGGCATCGATCTCAGTGACGGGCCGGCCACTGTTGCTCGGCCAGGGAGCTTGGGCAGCAGGCTGGGGCGGCTGGGCTCCAGGCCACCATCCCCCGTCGGGGAAGGAAGTGAATGTCTGGTTCCGAATGTAACGCGTGTTGCTCGACCGACCGATCCTTGCGGCGGCGTCCTCCAGAGCTTCACCGTTGAAGTCGCTTATATGGCCGGTGATCTGTCGCGGCGTGGCTCCGGCAGGAATCCTTCCAGCCTGAACCTCGCTAGCGTTCGCCGCGAGACCTTGTGGGGTGAAGTTATAGACTTTGTACCGTAAGCCAAGACTTCTGAGGTCCGCGGCGATRCCATTGGCCGGTCCGGCAAGCCCTGTGACGGGTGATCGATAGAACTGCCAGACGGTGCCGCCGAAATACGGATTGTTCAGAACGGACGACCACCCGGCTCCCGTCCAATAAAGCGTGATCGGCGCGGTCACGGAGGCAGGAAATTTCTGCAAATTGTTATCCGACACAGGAGCCTCCCAGGTGCCGGCTCACATCGCTATCGATATGAGCCCGCGCGTACGTCGTTTGATGGCAAGGTCTGGCGATTTTGCTTTGGCGACACTATTAATGTCACCGGAGCATCCGGAGAGCTCACCATGTTTCGTTGGCTGCGACGCGAACCACAACAACTGGTCGAACGACGAAAGGTGTTGTCGCCAGCACTGGCGGACTACCCGCC
>NZ_JBFULT010000471.1:0-5959 GCF_054049755.1 Bradyrhizobium sp. P5_C11_2 | reverse complement strand
AGCGCGGCGTCTTCGGTCCCATCGCCGCGTCATGCACGAAGGCTCGCTTACGCCACTTCGCGACTGTCTTGGGGTTCAGTCCATGCTGGGCGGCAAGATCTTTGAGCGGAGCTTTCGATCGCTGTAGCGTTGCTCTGACCGCGTGCGTGGTCGTGGCGCAGCCGTGAAGAACCTGTCCCATAACGCCTCCCGGTGTGCGGCGGTTACAGCTAAATTGATGCCACCACACCGCGGGACTGCACACCTAGCCGCGGCCCGTGAGGGACCGGGACCGATGTTTCACGCCACCATGCGGTCGGCGATCGAGGGCGCGCGGACACTCGCGCAACTCGACAGCCTGTCGCGATCTATCTGGCAGGCGCACGCCGCCGAGACCGTCACCGATGCCGAGGCGCAGGGCTTGGCCGAGGCGCTGCACACCCGCAGGAGCGCAGTGCGCGAGGCCGTGGCGCCCGTGGGCATTCCGCTCGGCCGCGTGACGCTGTTCCCGCCCAAACGCCTCCAGCGGGCTCCTGAGCGATCCGTGGCCATTGAGCGCCGCCGACGGCTGGCCTGCTCCGGACCGATGCCGCCTGCTCTCGCCTCGCGGTTCACCACCGGGCAGCTCGCGGTCCGGGCTTGTCGCAAACCGTGGGGTAGGTAGCAGGAGAGGCTGGTTCGACCGCGGCTTCAGATTTCCTTAACCTTTTGAAGTCCGAAGCAGACCTCGAGCAGCCGGTTCTGCTCCCGGACGGTCCACGCGCCGGTAAAGCCGAAGCCTTTGCGCAGCCACAGCATGGCCTCGAAGCCGCAGATCGTGCGCCGGGTTGTGTGGAACGAACGGAAGCCGCCTACCCGCGGCATCGCCCGTTTCACCCGGAAGTGGTCGCTCTCAATCCCCTGTTGCAGGTGCTTGGTGACGTAGTGGACCGGCGTGCGCGGCAGCAGACCCGCCTCGCGGCTATCGGCGATGGCTGACGGGTACGGTCCAGCGCTATCGGTGCCGATGCGGTCCGGGGCGAGGAGCGGCTGATCCTGGAGCATCTTACGGAAGAACCGCTTGGCGGCGTCGAGGTCGCGGTGGGCGGTGAGCAGGAAGTCCACCGACGTGCCGTGCTTGTCGATGGCCCGGTAGAGGTAGCGCCACTCACCSCGCACCTTGATGTASGTYTCGTCGATCCGGATAGAGCCGCAATGAGGYTGGCGGAATGCGCGTAGCCGCTTCTCGATCAGCGGCGCRTAGGCCAGRACCCAGCGGTTYAGGGTGGAGTGGTCCACCTCCARRCCGCGTTCCAGGAACAACTCCTCGATGTCGCGRTAGCTCAGCGGGTAGCGCAGGTACCAGGAGACGGCCTGGACGATGAGCGCGGCTTCGAAATGCCGGCCCCTGAAGTCGGCCTTGGCGCGCTGCTTGAGCTTGGCGGCGATGGCGGACAGGATCATGGACCGGCTCCAAGGCGGAGGCGGCAGGCTCGGCGGCTATGGCTAACGACCCGTGAACCTCAGCGCATTCGCGTTTGCGACAAGCCCCATGGCCGCGGCCGCCGCGACCAACGCCGCAGCGACGGCCCATGATGCAGCAATCGGTCAGAGGGCGTGTTGCGTAGGCTGCGAGGAACCACGTCGCGAGAAGCGCCGCTCCGCCACCAATGCCGATCGCCGCCACTCGGAACGCCTGATCCAACCGCTCCGGGTACGGCCGCTCCTCCAGCCGAAACCAGCCGCCACGGGGCGCCGGCTCCTCCTGCGGGTCGTAGGTCTGGCTGTGCGGCGCGGGCATGGGCTCACGATGGCGGACACGCGGCGAGGTGTCGAGCAGCCACTATCGACCCTCGCTGTGCACTAAATCGCCACACGACAGTGGACGCAGCATGATCCTGCTTGCCGCTGAGGCTGGGTCCGGCTACGAACCGGGTCCCAGACAAAGAAAAGGCCGCCCTCAAGGAGCGGCCCGAAGTCTAGGGAGGAAACGCCCTCAAGAGGGCTGCGGGACGGCGACGCTATCGCTGTCCCGCGGTGCCCACCTAGGCCCCTGCATCGCAGCGCGCAACCATTCAGGACCGCGGTATCTGCATGGGCGGGTTGACGGAACCGCTCGGGCGCTCTTCCACACCATGGCCCCGTTAGAGTGAGCCGCAGATCGCTACGGGCGACCGCAGCCATCTACCGCAAGGTGTCGCCTGAGCTTGGCTTGTAGCTCGTCCAGCTCGCGCACGGCCTTCCACGTAGACTGCCATGCTTGATGTGCGGATGGGCTCCTGTGCTCTTTCAGATCGTGCTTGGTGCAGCGTTCCGCGTCCGCGGCATGCTTCAACGCCCGCTCTACGGCGCTGAGCGTGTCTCGGATCTCAACCTCGGTCATCACAAGACCCTGTTCGGCATACCGTCCGACCGCATGGTGCCATGATCTCGCCCGGGACGGTGCCGCCGCGCTTAGATTGTCGAGCCAATCCCCTTACGGCTAAAGCCGCCCGATGTCCGACAAGTTCAACACCCTTCTCGAACGCCTCAAGGCGCACCAACGCACGCTCATCCTGTCCACGGTCGAAGTGACGGTCATCTCGCCAAACTCGAAGCTTAAGCATATGCGTAGATTGCATAGGCGGCATTTTTTCGCCCCAATTTCCGAACAGTTAATGCGCCCTTAACCCTTTCCGGCGCTCATTGAATTGGTTCAACGGAGCCTGTTCCATGCTCTCAACCGGTCTCTTGCTCGTGATTAGTGCAGCGCTCAGCGCGGCAGCGGCGGGCGCCGTAAGCGACCCGAACGCCCGCGACGGATAGCGCCGTCCCAAGCGGTTTGGCGGAGTGTGACGGCCCCGCGACAGGCTCGATTTCTTGTTCTCATGGCCGTTGTCAGCCCTCGAACCGGCACAGTTCAGCTGCCACACTGATCGGACCGAACGCCGTTTCTGGTCCTCGCGATGCTCGCCACAGCCCGCACTTTTTTCCTTCAGAACCGCGAGGGTGGTGCGGTGCTTGGGTCGTCCGCCTTGTTCATGACCGGGGCTATGACGCTGATCTGGCTGCTCGGCTGAGCTTACAGGTCTCGCCGCCGTCTTAGCCGCAGTGCCCAGATCAGCGCTCCGGGCCAAAACACGAGGCTGAGCAGCGCAACCAGCACAAAGGCGCGGCCCTTCCACCAAGTGATTGCAACGGGCAGGAACAACCCTGGCACCGCGGTGACGTTCTGCGGCGTTCTGCTTCGGAACTGGAAACGCCGGGGCGCCATTGAGGTGGGGCTAAACGGTGCCTCCGCCGAGAGTTCCTGCACAATCATGTTCATATTCGCTATAGTTTTCGCCGCGGTTGCAGTGCTTGGTGCCGCAATTGGCCTCGGCCATGTTGGGCATCCCATCGGCGGTCAATCCGTCGAGAGCTATGGCTGGGGCTTGTTCATCAACGGCTCAGCTATTGCTGCCTTCTTCGCCTTGCGCGCGACTCTTGCGCCGTCGAGCCGTTGGGTCAAACGGAAAACCCAGCCTCCGGAGTTGATCAGACATGCCCAGCCGGAGTGTGTGCAGGCTGAGAGTGGGAAGGTTGTCGCTCCTCAGACCACCATGGGCCGCGAGCCGCGGCGGGTGGCAAGCCCTGCTCCCGAGACGTCTCAGGCAACTGTCGTGCTCCCTGATGACCCTGAGGCGATCTTGGACGCACTGGTCGAGCGCGTTGGCACCGCGGGCGTAGATCTAATGCTGCGCAATCGCGCCAAGTTCGCCCACGCTGCAGAGTGATCTGAGCCCGACGAGCGATCGGGTTGGTCATCACGGGTCCGAGCGCCACGTCGTGACTGCGATCGCCCTATCGACATTCCGAGGCTCGGACCTGCGGGCATGCTCTCAAGATGGCGAGCGCCCGGGCGGCTGTCGAGGTGTCAGGCCCTGCGCATCGCCTGTGCCTGCAGCCGCTCGGCCTCTTCCTGCAACGCGTCCCGCTCGATCCGCATCGCCTCGACCAGGGCGTGCATGTTCCCGGCGTCGATCGCGGTCTCGACGAGCATGTCCTGGGTCGAGGCCAGTTGCTCGCGCAGCTCGGCATTCTCGGTCGCTAGCGCCAGGAGAAGAGCGGTCACGACATCGCTCATCCGGACCCCAGCACCGCCCTCAAGCTAGGGCGTGTAGTCGTGCGCAGGCTTGGCCGCAACTGCATCTATGTTAGCCGCGATGGCACCACCGAGGCTTCATTGCCGGCATGCGCTCAAGATGGCGAGCGATAGGGCAGGGGTCGTGGCTGTCAGGTTTCCAGCCGCCCGCGCTCTTAGCTGTTGACGGAATGACTACGTAGCTCGCCATGGGCGAAGCTGAAGCATATACGTAGACTGCATTCGTGGCGCCATCTTGCCCCAATCCGAGGACAGTTAACACGCCGTTAACCATAGCCGATGCTATTCGCTCGGATCAAAGGAGCCCAATCCATGATCTCGGTCGGTTTTCTCGTCGTGATCAGTGCAGCCCTCAGTGCGGCCGCGGCCGGTGCCGTGAGCGACCCGATTGCTCGCGATAGATAGCGCCGCTTTGATTGACTTGTCGAGGTGTGACGGCCGCGCGACAGGGCCGATTTCTCGCATTTAGTCCCCAGGAAGGCCCTCGAACCAGCGCAGTTCAGCTGCCACACTGACCGGATCGCACGCCGCCTCCGGGCCACCTCATGTTCAATGCAGCTTGTACCTTTGTTCTTAAGCACCGAGAACGGAGCGCGGTGCTCGCCTCATCTGGCTTGTTCTTGACTGCAGTCTATATCCTGGCGGCCATGCTTTCCTGAGCGCTGCGTCAGGTCGTCGAGCTGGAGAACGTCATCGCGGCGGTCGAGGCTGTGGCGACCGAGGAGGCACAACCAGCGCGGCTCGGCGTTCGATAGAAGCTGCCGACGTTGGCGGCTTCGGTACGAAACCTGGAGGCGCAGATGCCAAGCCAGCAGCCAGGGACGCCGAGGCGGAAGCCGCGCTTCCAAAATCGCGAACCGACCTTCGTTGAGATCGAGGAGGCGACCCTCTTCATGGCGTATGTCGTGGAGAGGTACGGCGAGCATTACGCCCCGATCATGGACCGCCTCGTCGTCGACCTGGAGGAAGCTCGGAAGCGTGGGGGAGCCCTACGGAAAGGGCAAAACGGATCCTCGACGAAGCGGAGGCAGACGGTCGGCTCGCAGCCGTGAACATCACGCGGAAGCGCTAAGAGCCTCACCTTGCGGAGAACACCATGAAGGCCGGTAGCATGCGCGCGCCCGACCCTGCGCAGCCGACGACGGTCGCTCTCCTGCGAGAGCAGTTCGGCCCACGGGTCATCATCCCGCTCGACAGCGTGATGGCGGCCTACTTCCCCGGCGTGTCGCAGGAGCACCTGCTGCGCCGGATCGGGGAGGGCAAGCTGGATCTGCTGGTCGTGCGGATCGACGCCAGCCAGAAGTCAGCCAAAGGCGTCGCCTTGGTCGACCTGGCAACGTACCTCGACCACCGGATCGAGGCAGCGCGTAAGGAATGCCGCCAGCTCTGCGGGTAGCCTGCAACGACAACGGCGCAGCAACCTGGGAAGGCGCTGCGCCGCTGGATCGGGCCGCCTGAGGGGGCGAATGACGGCCTTGAGCGGTGGGTACATCTGGCTCAGCCCCCGCGAGGTGCGCCCAAGCACATCCAACGCTGTGTGGCCCGGTGGTGACACGCGCCGACGACCACCTGTGGACGGCGCCGAGTGCCCCTGATTGGTCAAGGTTCAGGGGCCAGCGTGAGGTACTTCCCTCGATCCGGCTTTGCCATGTTCGCAAACCCTCACGCCTTCGTTCTCCATCATCGCGAGCGCCTTGCCGTGCTCCTGTCCTCGGCCCTGTTCCTGGCGGGCGCACTCCCGTTGTTCTGGGCGATTGGCTGAGCCAAACGCTCCAGTCTTGCTCGTCGGGCAGGGGCTGCGCAGCAGATCATGGTTATCCAGCTTGGCGGAGATCGTGGTGCACTACTGACAGATGTGATCAGAGCGAAGGGCGTGGC
>NZ_JBFULT010000470.1:0-5964 GCF_054049755.1 Bradyrhizobium sp. P5_C11_2 | reverse complement strand
GTGCCGGGCATGGCGATCGTGCTAGGCATCGACAAGTTCATGAGCGAATGCCGCGCGCTGACCAATCTGAGCGGCAACGGCGTCGCGTGCGTGATCGTCGCCTGGTGGGAGGGTGAGCTCGACCGCGACAAGCTCAACGCGCGGCTGAACCAGCAGATCGATCCGACCGACATGGAAACGGCGATCACGACGGACTGATCCGCCAATTGCCTGCGGCGGCGCAATGCGCCGTCAGGTCTTGAAGTAACAGGGCTGGTCGAGATCCTCGATCAGCCCTTTTTCTTTTGGTGCCCAGCCGAGCAGGGCGCGCGTTTTCGCGCTCGATGTGGGAACGTCGATGGCGGCAAATCGCGCGAACCAGCCAAAATGGGACTCGGCTTCGTCGGCCGATTTCGAGACCACGGGCACGGCCGCTCTCTTGCCGATCACTTCCGCAATCGTCTTGAAGGGGACGCCTTCCTCGGCGATGGCGTGATAGCGCCCGGCGGACGCGCCTTGCTCGAGCGCAAGCCGATAGACGCGCGCGGCGTCGAAACGGTGAACGGCCGGCCAGCGGTTGTTGCCCTCGCCGATATAGGCTGCGGCTCCCTTTTCGCGGGCGATCGCAATCAGGCGCGGCACGAAGCCGTGGTCGCCTTCGCCATGGGTCGTGGGCGGCAGCCGCACGATGCCGGCGCGGACGCCGCGCTCCCTGAGATCTTCGGCGGTCGCTTCCGAGACGCGCGGAAAGTGGCGGGCCGCCGCATCGTCCTCGGTCGCGAGCCGCCCGGGCGCAAGCAATGCCACGCCCGACGTGACGATGAGCGGACGCTCGGAGCCCTTCAGCTCCTCGCCGAGCGCGAGGATGGCGCGGCGGTCGAGCTCGCAATTGTCGGCGAATTTCGAGAAATCGTGGTTGAAGGCGAGGTGTAGCACGCCATCGGAGGCGGCCGCACCGCTGCGCAGGGAGGCGTGGTCCTCCAGCGAGCCGCGATGGACCGCCGCGCCCATCGCGGTGAGGGCGGCCGCGCCGGCATCGGTCCGGGCAAGACCGGTAACGCTGTGGCCGGCGGCGATCAGCTCCCGAACGACGGCGGAGCCGACGAAGCCGGTGGCGCCAGTGACGAATACACGCATAAGCAGTCTCCAGGGATCGGAAGAGGGTTGGTGGAGAGGACCATCTGCGCTAGGATTATCCGGGTAAAGTAGTGACCTTATCGGGGTATAACAGCTAACAGGATGAGCGAAACCGCTTCGGCCGAAAACCTGCTCGGGGCCTATCTCAGGGATCGCCGCACCCGGCTGGACGCCGCTGCGTTCGGCCTCAGCGGCAGCCGCAGGCGCACGCCCGGGCTGCGGCGTGAGGAGGTGGCGCAACGCGCCAATATCAGTTCGACCTGGTACACCTGGCTGGAGCAGGGCCGCGGCGGCGCGCCATCAGCCGACGTGCTCGACCGTATCGCCCGCGCCCTGATGCTGACCGATGTCGAGCGCGAGCATCTGTTCCTGATTGGCCTCGGCCGCCCGCCCGAGGTGCGCTATCGGGCCGCCGAAGGCGTTTCGCCGCGACTCCAGCGCGTGCTCGATGCGCTCGCATTCAGCCCGGCTTTGGTGCGGACCGCGACCTGGGATGTCGTCGCCTGGAATCGAGCCGCGACCGCCGTGCTCACGGACTATGGCGCGATCCCGCCGGGACAGCGCAACATCCTGCGCTTCATCTTCTGCGATCCGCGCGTGCGCGCCGCGCAATATGACTGGGACAGCGTGGCGCGCTTCGTGGTGGCCGCTTTCAGGGCGGACGCCGCCCGCGCGGGCGCGGTCTCGCATGTCGCCGATTTCGTCGACGAGCTGTGCCGCACCAGTCCTGAGTTCGCGGCGCTCTGGCGCGACAACGACGTGCGCCATCATGGCGACGGCACCAAGCGGCTGCGGCATCCCGTCCACGGCACCATGTCGTTCGAATATTCGAGCTTCAATGTCGAGGGCCGCTCCGATCTCAGCATGATCGTCTACAATCCGGCGACGCCTGAAGATGCCGACCGCATCAGGCAGCTGCTGGCCGAACGGGCCGACTGACGGAATTTGCCAGCTCGCGCGTTTAACCCGCATCTGACTTCGAAAGGGCGGGCATCGTGGGCAAGGCGGCAGTCGACCGGATTGTGTTGCAGGCGGCGGAGCATTTTGCGGCGGGGCAGCCTGACGAGGCCGACGCGCTCTGCGCGGAGGTGCTGAAGGCGGCGCCGGATCATGTGCCGGCGCTGCATCTTGCCGCCGTCGCCGCCTTCGTCACCGACCGCGCGACCGAGGGTGCTGCGCTGCTCGACCGCGTCTTCAACATCGACCCCGACCATGCGCCGGCGCTGGTCACGTTGGGCGACGCGCTTGCGGTGAAGGGCGAGCACGAGGGCGCGGTGGCGGCATTCCAGCGCGCTCTTCGCCGGCGGCCGGACGATRCCGGCCTGCACAACAAGCTTGGCGTGGCTTTTGGCGAGCTCGCGCGCTTCGACGAGGCCGAGGCGGCCTATCGCTGCGCGCTCGCGCTCGATGCGCATCTGACGCGAGCCGGCTTCAACCTCGCCGTCGCGCTCGCGGAGCAGGGGCGACTGACCGAGGCGGAAGAGGCCTATCGGGCGGTGATTGCGCGGGAGCCGGCCTATCGCGGCGTCTGGCTCAATCTCGGCAACGTTCTTGCGGACCAGAACAGGCTCGCCGAGGCCGAGGCCGCCTATCGTCGCGCCCTCGACGCCGATCCCGATGATCCCGGGCTGCTGTGCAATCTCGGCGCTGCGCTCTATCGCCAGGGGCTGCTCGAGGACGCGATCGCGCAGTATCGCCGCGCGATTGCGGTTGCGCCGGACAACGTCGCGGGGCTGCGCCTGCTCGGCCTGGTTCTGCACGAGGCCGGTCATCTGCGCGAGGCGGCCTCGATCTACCGGCGGACATTTGCGCGCGATCCGGCGGATCATGTGATCGCGAGCAATCTCGGCGCCTGTCTCTCCGAGCTCGGCACGCTCGACGACGCCATCGCGGCCTGCGAGCACGCGCTGCTGCTCAAGCCCGATCATGCGCCGGCCTGGACCAATCTCGGCATCATCTTCGAGAAGCAGGATCGCGCCGAGGACGCGGTTGCCGCGCACCGCTGCGCGGTCGTGGCCGATCCCTTCTATGCCAAGGGCCACGCCAATCTCGCGGTCGCACTGCGCAACGCCGGCGAGATCGACGAAGCGCTCGCGGTCTCGCGTCAAGCCGTCGCGCTCGCTCCGGACCAGCCGCTGGCGCAGTACAATCACGCGCATTTCCTGCTGCTGAACGGCGACTTCGGCAACGGCTTCGAAGCCTATCGGTGGCGGCGCAGATGCAAGACGCTGTCGGACGGCGATCCGACCTTCAGCCAGCCGGAGTGGCAGGGCGAGCCGCTCGACGGCCGCACATTGCTGCTGTTCGCCGAATACGGGCTCGGCGATGCCCTGCACTTCGTGCGTTATCTGCCGATGGTGGCCGCGAGAGGAGGCAGGATCATCCTGCAGGTTCAGCCCGCGCTCGCCTCGCTGCTGCGACAGCTATCAGATGTCATCGTGATCCCGCGCGGCGAACTGCTGCCGCCGTTCGACCTGCAACTGCCGCTGATGAGCCTGCCGCGACTGTTCGGCACCACGCTGGACGGCATTCCCGCCGACATTCCCTATCTGCATCCCGATCCCGCGAAACTGTCGCGCTGGCGTGCCGCGCTCGATGGCGTGACGGCATTGAAGGTCGGTGTGGTCTGGGCCGGCAATGCCGGGCACAAGGGCGACCGGCAGCGGTCGCTATCGGCCGAGGCCGTGCTGCCGCGCCTCGTCATGCCGGGCGTCCAGCTCTACAGCCTGCAAAAGGAGCCGCGGCCAGACGATGGTCCGGTGCTTGCGGCGCTCGGCGWCGAGATCATCGAWCTGGCGCCAGCGCTCGGCGATTTTTCCGATACGGCAGCAGCCGTCGCGGCGCTCGATCTCGTCGTTGCCGTCGACACGTCGGTCGCCCATCTCGCCGGCGCGCTCGGCCGTCCGGTGTGGATGCTCACGCCTTACGCGCTCGACTGGCGCTGGCTGCGCGATCGCGAGGACAGTCCCTGGTATCCGACCATGCGACTGTTCCGCCAGCGCAGGCCGCGGGAATGGGATGCCCCCCTGATGCGCCTGTCGGCCGCGCTCGCGGTCCTCGCCGCGAAAGCCGAGGGCTAGAACCGCTCCGGCCGGTATGGTGCCGGATCGATCGACGGCGTCTCGCCGCTCATCATCTCGGCGAGCAGACGTCCCGTCGCCGGGCCCAGCGTAAAGCCCTGGTGGCCGTGGCCAAAGTTCATCCAGAGGCCGGGGTGGCGCGGGGCACGGCCGAGCACCGGCAGCATATCTGGCGTGCAGGGGCGGGTGCCGAACCACGGGTCGGGCTCGGCGCGCTTGCCGAGATCAATCAACTCGCGGGCGGAGGCTTCGGCACTGGCGAGCTGCACCGGCGTTGCGAGCGCGTCAGGGCCAGTCAGCTCGGCGCCGGTGGTGATGCGGATGCCCTTGGCCATCGGGCCCATGGCGTAGCCGTTGCCCTTGTCGACCAGCGGCAGATCGAGCGACGCGCCACCGCTGTAATGCATGTGGTAGCCGCGCTTGCGCACCAGCGGAATGCGATAGCCGAACTTGTGCAACAGATCCGGCGACCACGGCCCGAGCGTGACGACGGCGTTGGCGGCATCGATGCGACCCTGGTCGGTGTTGACCGACCAGCCGGTTGCGGTCTGCTGCAAGCTTTGGGCATCACCGAGCACAATCGAGCCGCCTAAACGCTCGAACAATTCGGCATAGGCCGTGACCAGCGCACCTGGATCTGACACGGTCCAGGTGTCGAGCCAGTGGATGGCGCCGGGAAGATCGTCGCGCAGGATCGGTTCGGCCTTGGCGAGCTCGCTGCCCGACAGTACGCGAAAGTTCACGCCGAATTCGCGCTGGTCTTCCTCCGCGGCCTTGATCGACAGATCCATCGACGCGGCGTCGCGAAACAGCGCCCGATAGCCGGCGCGCCGGATCAGATTGTCGGCGTGGGCCTCGCGGATGAGGATGTCGTGCTCGGGCGTCGCATAGGCGATCAGCCGCGCCCAGGCTTCGATCGCTTCGCGATGCCGCTTCGGCGCCGAGTGCCACCAATAGCGCAGCAGTGGCTCGACGTGGAGATGGAGGGATGAAAGGCTGTAGCGCACGTCGTTGGTGCGGCCGGTCGCGATCTTCAGGAGCGAGGCGAGGTCGCGCGGCATCGGATAGGGCCGCACCGCCTCCGCCTGGATCATGCCGGCATTGCCGTAGCTGGTCTCGCGGCCGGGCTCCCTGCGGTCGACGAGGGTGACCGACCAGCCGCGGCGCTGGAGATGCAGCGCGGCGCCCACCCCCACCATGCCACCGCCGAGAACGATTGCGCTTTGCATCGGGAAGGATCTCCTGTCAGGCCGGGCTCGGCGCGAGCTTGGCCTGTGCGGTATTGATCGTCGCGGCGACGACGACCGACATCGCGGTCATCGCCACGATGGATTTGAAGAAGTAGACCAGCGATTGATAGACGATCAGCACCGTGAGCGTCTCCGACTTGTACATGACGTAGAGGAAGATGCCGGTCAATGCGGAGCTGCCGGTGGACAAATCAGTCATGCTCATCTCCGGTTCACCGGCGATCCGGCGGCACTGCTGGCTCTCGTGTTGGCCTATTCCCAGGTGAGGAAGTCCGCTGCCGCCGACAGCGGCGGCGCCACGGCAAGCCGCGCCAGGTCGGGCAACGGCCGGCATAATTGTGGTTCGCCCGCAAACGCAGCCTCGAGGCTCGCGGCAACCGAGAGCACGATGGCGTCGCCGCCGCGCGGACCCACGATCTGGAGGCCGAAGGGCATGCCGGCTTCGTCGACGCCGACGGGCAGGCTGATCGCGGGATGGCCGGCGAGGGTGACGGCATAGGCGAGCGCGAGCCAGTGGA
>NZ_JBFULT010000469.1:0-5972 GCF_054049755.1 Bradyrhizobium sp. P5_C11_2 | reverse complement strand
CACCTGCCGCATGTCCGCGGCCAGCTGGCGGTACTGCTCCCCGAGTTTCAGATAAAACTCCCGCTTCGCAGCGTCGGTGGCGAGCTTGGTGATCAGCTCGCATTCGGCGGTGAGCGTCTCGAACCGTTCCAGCCTGTCCTGAAGGTCTGTCATCGGCGTGTCCCCATCAAACGCCTCAAGGACACTCAACCTAAGCCCGGGAAATAGGTCACGGCGAACATCGTTATGGGGTAGAATTTCTTTTGTTCAAGGCGACGCCTTCGTGAGCTCGTTGCGACATCGAGGCAGGCAGCCGGGAGGTAGCCACATATTGACGCGCTCTCTGGCAGATGCCAGTTTCATCGGCGGTAGTGTCTGCAAGGACTCTTCAAGGGAATGCGGTGCGTCCGTCTCGGCGGGCAATTCCGCGGCTGCCCCCGCAACTGTAGGCGGATAGCCGACGACCAAACAAACCACTGGAGCCCCACGCGGGCCTCTGGGAAGGTGGTCGAAGGCGATGACCCGCGAGCCAGGAAACCTGCTGCCAGCCATGGTCACGCGCGAACGCATTGGGCGGGGTGCCCCGATGTCGGACAAGTAGCCGGTGCATCTGCCGCTTGGGGCGAAGGTAGATGGCTAAGGCAACCGCGGTGACAGTCTGTTTGCGTCGCCGCAGAGCGTTGTCGTGCAAAATCTTCATATCGGTGCTGGCGTTGCGCCAGCGTTTTCGCGTGTTTTCCTGATTGCCGCGCTCTCGTCGGCGTCGTTGTCTTCCACTGCCGTCGCCCAGAGCGCGGTTCAGGACAACCGGTCCCGGGAGGTTGGCCCGGTCATCGTCTCACCGCCCACTCCGAAGCCGGCTCCGGCCGTCGGCCCCGGCAATCAGCGATCCCGCGCGGCCCGCCGGGCCGCGGGACGCAATCGCGGCGCCCCTGTCGTCGCCGTTCCGGCGACCCAACCGCCGAGCGGCCCGGTCCAAACGCCGCTGAACACGGGCGCCGTCACTGAGGTCGGCTCCCGGCTCGGGATCACGGCCCGGGAGATGCCCGCGAGCGTAGAGGTCATCGACCAGCAGACCATACGGGAGCTGGGCATCAGGACCACCACTGATGTCGCCAAGTTGGCGGTCGGCGTGACCGGCGGCGATGCGCCGGGTGCACCCGCCATCTTCTCGATGCGCGGCTTTAGCGGCGACCAGATCTCTACCCTCTACAACGGCATCCCGATCGGTCCGTCGACCATGACCGGCCGTCCGATGGACACCTCCAATCTGCAGCAGGTGGAGATCATCAAGGGACCAGACTCGCTGGTGGCGGGCCTTGGCGCGACCGGCGGCGCCATCAACTACGTCACCAAGGCACCGCGCACCGGGCCGATCGTCAACGAGGCCYTCACCTCCTACGACTCCTTCAACGGCTATCGCGCCGGCTACGGTTCGGGCGGCAGCACGCTGATCGGCGGCCTCGACTACCGCTTCGACATCAGCCATTTCAACGACAAGAGTTTTATCGACGACACCTATTCGAAACTCAGCAACGTCTCCGGTCAGTTGAACTATCGCGTCAACGAGAGCCTGAAGGTCTGGGGCGCGGCCGAGTACAGGCAGGACAAGGACCGCTTCTACTGGGGAACGCCGCTGGTGCCGGCGAACGCTCCGGGCATCATTCCGACGAACGGCATCGTCTCGGGCCAGTGGACCAATTACTACCTCAACGGCCACACCGGGATGCTCAATCCGGTCACCATCGACGCGCGCACGCTAACCACCACCTACAACGTGCTCGACAACCACAGCGGCGCCAGCGAGCTCTGGCTGCGTAGCGGCTTCCAGTGGGACATCAACAACAGCGTCTCGCTGCGCAGCCAGGTCTACGGCTACGATGCGCACCGGCACTGGTTCAACAACGAGATCAATTCGTTCGACGATTCCGGCCCGAACAACGTCTATCGCGAGCGCCTGGCGCTGGACCATGCGCAGCGGCTCTATGGGAACATCACCGACCTTACCGTCAACTCGAATATCGGCGGCATGGACAACCGCTTCGTCGCCACCGTCGCGGCGAGCAGCTCGCAATTCAACGTTTCGCAGGACACGCTGTTCTTCTCGGACACGGTCGACCTGATCAATCCGGACCGCGGGCTCTACGGTCCGCGCAGCGACGAGAAGATCTATACCCACCTCGACACCGTCTCCCTGTCGTTCGAGGACCGGCTGAAGCTGACTTCGACATTCGCCCTGATCGGCGGCATCCGTTTTGAGAATATCGAGCTGTCGCGGACCCGCTTCGGCGAGAACGGCCTCCTGAAAGCCAACTATCCTTTCTCGACGACGTTCAAGCCGATCACCGGACGCGTCGGCTACACCTGGGACATCGCGCCCGGCGTGATGCTTTACAGCCAGTACGCGACGGCAGCCGACCCGACGGTGGCGAACATCTTCATCCTCAGGCCCACTACGCCGCTGCTACTGACGACGTCGCGGATCTATGAGACCGGCGTGAAGGTGCAATCGGCCGACAAGCGGGCCGAGGCCACGTTCTCGGCCTTCGACATCGAACGCAAGAACGTCTACGTCCCCGAGAGCGGCATCTTGTTCAACGTCGCCGGCAAGATGGCCTCCAAGGGCATCGAGATCGCGGCCGCGGTCAACCCGGTCGGCGGCCTGAAGCTGTGGGGCAATGTCGCCTTCGTGCAGTCGCGGTTCATCGACTTCACCTATGTCGACGGCAATGGCGACTTCCAGTCGTACTCGGGCAAGACGCCGCCGAACGTCCCGAACTTCATCGCCAATGCCGGGGCGTCCTATCGCTTCGACACGAAACTGCCGGTGGAGATCGGTGGCCTGGTCCGCCACGTCGGCGACCGCTTCAACTTCCAGGACAATCTGGTCACCATGAACGCCTACACGATCTTCGACGCATTCGCCTTCGTCGACATCCCCAAGGCCTATTTCCCGGGTGTCGACCAGACCCGGATCAGTTTTCGCGTCAAAAACCTGACAAACAAGCTCTACGCCGCCTGGGGCGATCCCGGTTACACCGACCAGATCATCCTGGGCGCACCGCGGAGTTACGAGGTGGCCGCTTCGTTCAAATGGTGAGGATGCAGCCTCTCCAATGTCGTCCCGGCGAAGGCCGGAACCCATACCGCGTGATCTCTCGATTGCGGAAGGCAGCAGTACTGAACGGCGAGTCTTCGCCAAACTGCCCCTGGGGTTATGGGTCCCGGCCTTCGCCGGGACGACACCGAGGGGAGTGAAATAATTACTTCTGCTCCAGCCGCCAGGCGCCGTCCCAGCCGGCGTCCGGCGGATTGGCCTCGAACTGCGCGATGCGGGCGAGCATGGTGCGCGAGGGACCGTCGCCGGGAACGGCTTCGAGCGCCGCGTTGAAGGCGGCACGTGCGTCGTCGAAACGGCGGGCGCGATAGGCGGCGAGGCCGTCGGCATAATGCGCGCGCAAGCTTTCCTGCTGCGTCGTGAGCGCGCCCGCCCTGCCCATCACCTCGAAGATGGGCTGCGGCGCGCTCTGGCCGGCGACCGCGAGACGATCAACCTCGCGGAGTTCGAGACCCGATCCGATCGCATCCGCGGTCGCCTGCGAGATCAGGATGCGGGTGCCGTAGACCTTGTTGACGGCCTCGAGCCGCGAGGCGAGGTTCACGGCATCGCCCATCACGGTGAAGCTCATCATCAGCTCGGAGCCGATGCTTCCGGTCAAGACCTCGCCGGTGGCGATACCGATCCGCAAGTCGCACGGCACCGGCATGGCGCGGATGCCGAGGAGATCCGGCAACTGCTTCTGGAGCGCCGGCACCTGATCGGCCATGTCGATGGCAGCACAGCCGGCGAGAAGCGCCTGCTCGTCCTCCTCGATGAAGGGCGGCCCCCAATAGGACATGATGGCGTCGCCGATATATTTGTCGATGACGCCGCGGTTGTTCCTGATTGGGCCGGACATCAGCGTGAAATAGTGGTTCATCACCTTGACGAGGCCGCGCGGGGTCATGCCCTCGCTCATCGAGGTGAAGCCGCTCATGTCGCAGAACATGATGGTCATCACCCGGCGCTGGCCGTCGATGGCGACTTCCGGCCGCTCGATCAGCCCCTGCACCACCTTGGGATCGATGTAGCGGCCGAAGGTCTCGCGGATCCGCTCGTTGTGGCGCAACTGCTCGACCATCCGGTTGAAGGCGGCGGCGAGCTCGCCGATCTCGTCCTGCGTCGACACCGTGATGGCCTTGTCGAAGCGGCCGGCCTCGACCTCGCGGGTGCCGGCCAGCAACAGCCGCACCGGACGCGTGATGCCACCGGAGACCAATAGCGCAAAGACAAATCCGACGATCGCCGCGAGGATGGTCACAATGCCCGAAACGATCATCGCCTGGCGCTGGTGGCCGATCACCTGCGCCGTGCTGGCGAAGACCTGCTTGAGCATGTCCGCGCGGATCGCGTCGATCTTCTGGTTGAACTGGTCACGCAGCGCGTCGAGATGCTCCAGCGTGCCGCGCATCTCCGTCATCTGCTTGGCATCGACCTGTTTGAGCAACTTGGCGTGTTCCTCGTTCATCCCCTGCCGCAGCTCGGTGACGACGGTCTCGATGCGCGTTTCGATCCGCGCCAGCGCCGCATTGTCGGAATGTGTCCTGGTGTCGTCGATGATCGCGTTGATGTGCTTGCGCGCACTCTCGGCCTCCTCGTCGATCTTCCGGTCCGCTTCCTCGAACTCGCGCAGGCGCGCCGCATAGGCCTCCTCCTCTGAGGGCGCCTGCATCTTCATCATAACCATCCGCCGCAGCGCCACCGACCGCTCCAGCGAGCGGATATTGGCGCGCGCCAGGTGCCCGTAGGCCGGGATGTAGCGATCGGTCAGCTCGTCCAGGAGGATGCCGACCTGGCTGGACATCACCATCGACAGGATCGAGGTGACCAGCATCAGGACGATCAATCCGAGGGCGATCCCGACGATCTTGCGCCGGATCGACTGGTTGAAAATCGGCATGGGTCCGGGACAATGGCTGAAAAGGGGGTCTGGGGACCTCAATACACCGGATTCTGGCTTGGGAACACGCGCAATCCGGCTGTTCTTGGCGTCCTGAACCGCCTGCCACCGTCGCGCGCGCCCCATTCGTTAACAAAGATTAAAGGCGCTACTTCTATCCCCCGTTGCACGAGTTCCCGCCTTCCATCCGTATTTTGCCGCATTGTTGCGTGAGCGTGAGGAATGCGAAACGATGCTGTGTCATCGTTTTTGATGTCGTCTTGATTCTCGAGCCGCATGTCGTCGCGGACTTTGGTTTGTACTGGTTTCGCAGGGGGACCACGGAATGAACCAGTGCCTACGCTCGCTCGCGTGTGTCGTTGCCGTGGCCGCTTTGGCCTTTCTCCCCACCGAGTTGGCAGCGAAGAGCAGTCACAAATCATCCGCGTCGAAGAAGACGCATGAAGCGAAATCCGGCAAGCAGCGCCATGCCGCGGCGGCCAAGTCGCGCCATGGCAAGCACGCCGCTGCCAAACGCAAGTCGAAGAAGCCCGACGACGAGCCCTCGGACAAGCCGGCAGCCCCGCCGCTCACCGGCGATCTCGCCGCGCTGAAGGACGCGATCGATCTGGCCCGCAAGGGCAAGACCGATGATGCAAGCGCGGCGCGCGACCGCATTGCCGATCCCGCCGGACAGAAGCTCGCCGACTGGTTCATGTTGCGCCATTCCGAGAGCACCGCGCCATTCAAGCGCTACGCCGCCTTCCTCGCCGCCAACCCGGACTGGCCGAGCAGCGCGCTGCTGCGCCGGCGCGCCGAAGCGCGGCTGTGGCAGGAGAAGAGCGACGCGGCCACCGTGCACAGATTCACCATGGACCGGCCGACCAGCGCCAAGGGCAAATTCGCGCTCGCCCGCGTGCTGCTCGCCGAGGGCGACAGCGACAGGGCCGCGCGTCTCGTGCGCGAGGCCTGGCGCACCGACGAATTGTCCGAACGCAGCGAGGAGGACTCTTA
>NZ_JBFULT010000468.1:0-5974 GCF_054049755.1 Bradyrhizobium sp. P5_C11_2 | reverse complement strand
GGCTACGAATGGAGCCAGGATCGGACCGTTGAATTCGCCCTCGGGGGGCCCCCGACCGGTTTCAACCATGGCTTCCACCCGGGTGGCGGGTTCGGCGGCGTCCATGTCGGCTACAATCATCAATTTGACAGGTTCGTTGTCGGCATCGAGGGCGATGCGGATTTCGGCCGGGTGGACGGCGGTTTCACGGTCAGCATTCTGCGATTTGACGCACGCAAGGAATGGGAATCCTCCATTCGCGGGCGGCTCGGTTTTACGCCGACGGAGCGCCTGCTCCTGTATGTCACGGGCGGCGTTGCGTTCACCGAGTTGAAGTACCGCTGGATGGACAATTCGGTGGGAACGCCGTTCGCGCCCGCGGACGCAAATATCTTCAAGACGGGATGGACCGCCGGCGTCGGCGGCGAGACCGCGCTGACCGATCGGGTCACGGCACGACTGGAGTACCGCTACAGCGATTTTGGCACCACGCGCTTCGACTGGCGCGACCTCCTCGGAAGCTACGAACAGCATCCGCGCTTCCAGTCCGTGCGCGGCGGAGTCAGCGTGAGATTTTAGCCGTTGGTGGCGTCGGCGGATCACGGCAGCCGAAGGGCGCCGCCGGCGTGATATTCGCGGCGCGGAAATTCGCCGCCGCAGGGCCGCTTCTGCGGCCGGGGCGGGGATGGCGGCATGCCCCCAATGCAGTGCTCGGCGCGCGAAAATAGTGTATCCGCAGGAAGCGCGGCCCGCTTTGAGCCGGCGCGCCAATATCCAGTCCCCGGAGGAAATCGACATGTCGGCCTTGCCGCTCTCAGGCATCAAGATCCTTGATCTCACGCGTGTGCTCGCCGGGCCCCTGTCGGCCCAGATGCTGGGCGATCTCGGTGCGGAGGTGATCAAGATCGAGCGGCCGGGCACCGGCGACGACGCGCGCGCCTTTGGCCCGCCTTATTTGACCGACCCCGAGGGCAAGGCCAACAACAACAACTCGTTCTACCTCTGCGCCAACCGCAACAAGAAGTCGGTCACCGTCAACATCGCCAAGCCCGAGGGGCAGGCGATCATCCGTGAGCTCGCCAAGGACGTCGACGTCTTCATGGAGAACTACAAGGTCGGCGACCTCAAGCGCTACGGCCTCGACTACGAGACGATCAAGGCGATCAACCCCGGCATCATCTATTGCTCTGTGACCGGCTTCGGCCAGACCGGCCCGTACGCGCCGCGCGCCGGCTATGACGCCATCCTGCAGGCCATGGGCGGCCTGATGAGCGTCACCGGCCACATGGACGGCGAGCCGGGCGAGGGCCCCATGAAGGTCGGTCCCTCGATCGTCGACTACATGACCGGCATGAATACCTCGATCGGGATTCTCTCGGCCCTCTACCATCGCGACGCCAACAATGGCGAAGGGCAGCATCTCGACGTCTGCCTGTTGGACACCGTGATTGCCTCGCTCAGCCACTGGCTCCAGATCTACCTCGTCAACGGCAAGACTCCGCCGCGGCGCGGCACCTGGGGCAATGGCGGCATGCCGGCCGGCGTGTTCCGCTGCACCGACGGCGAGCTGATGCTGGTGGTCGGCAATGACGGCCAGTTCGAGCGCACCTGCGCCGTGCTGGGCGAGCCCGAGCTGGCGAAGAACCCAAAATTCCTCAAGAACAACGACCGTGTCGTTCACGGCAAGGAGATCATGGCGATCTTCGCCGGCCTGTTCCTGAAAAAGCCGGTGGCCTACTGGCTGGAGGAGCTTGAGAAGGCCGGGGTACCCTCAGGTCCCATCAACGATTTCTCGCAGGTCTTCGCCGATCCCCACGTCCAGTCGCGCGGCATGCGGGTGAAGACGAAACACAAATTCGAGCCGGAGCTCTCGCTGATCCGCAACGCGCTGACCTTCTCGGGCACGCCCGTCACCGAATACCGCGCGCCGCCGCTGCTCGGCGAGCACACCCGGGAGGTGCTCGGCGGCAAGCTCGGCTACGATGCCGGCAAGATCGAGACGCTGAAGCAGCAGGGTATCATCTGACGCTTCTTCTTCGCCTCTCCCCGCTTGCGGGGAGAGGCAAAGGCCGCCTTCGGCGGCCGTCCTGAAGAACGCCGAAGCGAAGCTTCGGCTACGGCGCATCGAAGATGCGATCCGGGTGAGGGGGAGTCTCCACGCACTCGACTCTCACCGTCCTCGCGGAGGCTCCCCTCACCCAAACCCTCTCCCCGCAAGCGGGGCGAGGGGGCGCAGCTACTCTGCGGCGACGGGTTCAGCTAACGTCACCAGGTTTGCGAAGGCGGAGTAGTTCAATGACCACCGGCAAGACCATCATCACCTGCGCCATCACCGGCAACCTCACGAAGCCCGAGCAGTCGCCGTATCTGCCGATCACGCCCGAGCAGATCGCGACCTCCGCGCTGGAGGCCGCCGAGGCCGGTGCCGCCATCGCCCACATCCATGTGCGCGATCCCGCCACCGGCCGGCCCTCGATGGCGGTCGATCTCTACCGCGAGGTGGTGGAGAAGATCCGCGCCCGCAACAAGCGCCTCGTCATCAACCTCACCACCGGTCCCGGTGGACGTTTCGTCCCCTCAGTCGAGGATCCCCGCGTCGCCGGCCCCGGCACCACGCTGCTCCAGCCGGAAAAGCGCGTCGAGCATATCGAGCTGCTCAAGCCCGACATCTGCACCCTCGACCTCAACACCATGAACTCCGGCGGCGAGGTCGTGATCAACACCCCGCGCAACGTCCGCATCATGGCCGAGCGGATGAAGGCGGCCGGCGTGCTGCCGGAGATCGAGCTGTTCGATTCCGGCGACTGCCATCTCGCGCGCGACCTGTTGGCCGACGGCACGCTGAAGGGACCGGGCCTGTTCTCGCTCGTGCTTGGTGTGAAGTACGGCTTCTCGGCAACGCCCGAGACCATGTTCTACGCCCGCAGCCTGTTACCGCCAGGCGCGATCTGGTCCGGCTTCGGCATCGGCCGCGCCGAATTCCCGATGGTGGCGCAGGCGTATCTGCTCGGCGGCCACGTCCGCGTCGGCATGGAGGACAATCTCTATATGTCCAAGGGCGTGCTGGCGAAGAGCAACGCCGAGTTGGTTGCGCATGCCGCAGGCATCGTGAGGAGCCTGGGCGCGTCCGTCGCGACTGCCGACGAGGCGCGCGCGATGCTCGGGCTTGGCTGATCGCCATTTGGATAAATCGTGACGCCATCGTGACGCTCGCGGGCCTTGTGTGAGGCTTGCGCGCAATCCCCAGATAAACCCGGTCCGTAGTCGCACAGGCTTCCGCTTGCCTCGCGACTCTGATTCGATCCTTCCACTTGAGTTCGGGAGGGAAGCGAATGTCCTACACCATCGGGTTTCAGACCAAGGACCAGAAGGCAATTCTGGCGACCGAGGCGGCCACCGCCAATCAGGCCGTCGCTATCGTTGCCGCACTGCGGCGAAGCGCCGACGAAATCAAGTTCATCCGCTCGCCCCAGGAAGGCGAGATGGGCATCGAGATGCTGCTGCTGCTCGCCAAGGAAGAGGCCGAGGAGATGCCGCAGCGGGCGTAAACCCGCCCGAGCGACCACACTTCGATCGGAAGCGAAGCATGCCGGCTACAGAATAATGTAGTCAGGCACTGTTCTCGCTCGAACCGAAGGTGGCCGCCCATGAAACGCGAAGCGCTCCGCGTCGAACCGATCTCCTCGTTTCTCGACCGCTGGAAGGCGCCGACCTCGCCGGTGACGCGGGCCGGCAACATGATCTTCGTCGCAGGCCTGCCGCCGTTCGACCCCGAGACCGGCGAGATCGCGGAAGCGCCGATCGAGCGCCAGAGCGAGCTGATCATGGAGCAGATGAAGCTCTGCCTTCAGACCGCGGGCGCAAGCCTCGACAACGTCATGAAGTGCAACGTCTACTGCACGTCGACAAGACATTTCGCCGCGTTCAACGCGGTCTATGCCCGCTACTTCCCGGTCGATCCGCCGGCGCGGATCTTCGTCTGCACGCCGGAATGGTTCGGCCCCTTCGACGTCGAGATCGACTGCATCGCGATGATGTGAGGTCGGCGATCGACGCGAGAGCCGTTGGCCGCTCACCACGCCGGTCTTGCCGCCGCGCGAATGTCGGAGGGCGTGGCGCCGAAGTGGCGGCGGAAGGCGCGGTTGAAATAGGAGACGTCGCCGAACCCGCTTTCGTGCGCGATCTGGGTGATGTTGAGTTGAGCGTGGCGCCGGTCGATCAGCATGCGCCGTGCTTTCGCCAGCCGCTCGGCGAGCACGTAGGCGGAGAATGACGAGCCGCTCAGTTCGAACAGCTTTCTCACGTAGCGCGGCGAGATGCCGTGGCGCGCGGCGATCATCTCGGTCGATAGATCGCTGCGGCTGAGCGCGTGGAGAATGTCCGATTTGATGCTGGCAAGCCGCGCCGCCGTGGCACTGCGCTGCCGCGCGAACTCGGCGTGGTCGCCAGTCGCGCCGAGTGTGAGCGCCGCGAGATCGAGGATATGGTTGGCCACGGGTTGCATCAGCGCCGGCTCGCCGAGGGCGTCGTCGTTGCGGACGACGTCGACATAGCGGGTCAGGAGATTCAGGGCTGCACTGTTGGGCGGAATGCTGCCGAAGGAGGCCGCATAGTTCGGGGTCAATGCGGCCAGGGCCGGCTGCTCAAATGCTAGCCTGATGAAGTTGCCCTCCGTGAGTAGCGTGGTCGTTGAAGGTGCCTGCATCGTGAGCGCCACGGCACCGCCGACACCGCCGATCAATTCCTGGCCGAACTGGGTGAACGAAGCAGCGCCGCTGCGCAGCAGGGCGATCACCACAACGTTCCCGGCGCGCGACGCCATCTCTTTCGAGAGGCGATAATGCGCTGGCGAATGTGAGCCGGCCGCGATGCTGATATTGGGCAACAGGTTGAAGGTCACATTCGCATGGAAGGGCGCGTCGCCGAGCGGCTCCATATCGGCATTGGTCACGCTGCGCCCGAAGATCTCGCGCCACCTGTCGATTCGCTTCTCTTCGGGAAAGTCACGGGTAGATATCTGCGCTCGAAATGATCCGGTATCCTGCATCTGTCCCCTGCGGAATGGTGGCCACCACCTCCTTAAGACGCAGGCTCTCGCCAGCGCGTTCAATTCGATCCGCCCGTGGCTGCTGGACGACCCGTACAGCGCGCGACCGTTCGGCGGAACCTGTTCCGCATGGTCCTCCCGACGTTCCGCCTGAGACAATCGCGGTCCGCGGGATGGTGGTGCAAGTGTCACAACCGGCCGAGAAACCACCGCTGTGCCGTATGGGCCGATGTCCCGTGCCGGCTGCGCCAAGACAGTTGCGCCTCGTCAGGCCAGTTTGCAAGCGACGGCTGCTTCGGCCGCAAGACTTGGGAATGACGGATGACATCGACGAATGGCGCGGCGCGGATGACGACTATGAACTTGCCGGTATCCAGGGCGAAGGCGCGTCCCGAACGATCGTTGACGCTGGCCGCGCCATTCGTGCTGTCGCTGACCACGGTGGTTGCGATGCCGGCGGGGCCGGCGGTTGCCGCGTGCGTCCAATCCGGCAGCACCGTCACCTGTAGCGGTGCGACCAATACCGGCTTCGGCACCGGTGCGGAAAACAATCTGGCCGTCACCGTTCAATCGGGCGCGTCGATCGACGTCGGCAATGCGCAGAAGGCGATCGATGTCGACAGCGGCAACACCGCCATCAACAACGGCGCCATCGTTGTCGGCAACGGCGGCAAGGGCATGCAGGGGATCAACAACAACGTCTTCACCAACAACGGCACGATCACGCCCGGCACGGGGGGCATGGCCATGTACGTGGCCGGCAACAACAATATTCTGACCAACGCCGGGACGATCAGCTCGACGGCGGACGGCACGGCCGGCCTCGTCCCGGTTGGCGCCGGCAACACGGCGATCAATTCCGGCACCATCAGCCTGACCGGCTTGGCCTACGGCATCTCAGCCGTCGGCGCCACGATCCTGAATTCAGGCACGATCACGGTCGGGAGC
>NZ_JBFULT010000467.1:0-5986 GCF_054049755.1 Bradyrhizobium sp. P5_C11_2 | reverse complement strand
GAGATGGGCCGCCTGACCGGGATGGCCACGCCCGCGCTCGACTCGGTGCTGGCGATGGTGACGCAGCGCGCCCGCATCGCCGGCCTCTATGACGGCATCTCGACGCCGGCCRATCCTCGCGCGCTGGCGGTGGCATGATGACCGCCGACATGAAGAAATGGCTCCGCTTCCGCCACGCCGGCGCCGCCGGATTCGGCACGCTGACGCCGTCAGGCATCAGCGTGCATGAGGGCGAGATGTTCGGCCGCAACACTGCCACCGGCAAGACGCTGGGGCTGTCGGAGGTCGAGCTGCTCGCACCTTGCGTGCCCAGCAAGATCGTCGCGCTCTGGAACAATTTTCATGCGCTTGCGGCCAAGCTGAACCAGCCCGAGCCGCCGGAGCCGCTTTATCTCCTGAAGGCCACCACCAGCATCACGACGCCGGGCGCCGTGATCCGCCGCCCGTCTTATTACGACGGCAAGACCACCTATGAGGGCGAGCTCGGCATCGTCATCGGCAGGACCTGCGCCCGCGTCTCGCCGGCGGAAGCCGACAACTTCATCTTCGGCTACACCTGCGTCAACGACATCACCGCCAACGACATCCTGACCAGCGACCCGACCTTCGCCCAATGGGCCCGCGCCAAGGGCATCGACGATTACGGCCCGTTCGGCCCCGTCATCGCGACCGGCCTCGACCCGGCAAAACTCACGGTGCGCACCATTCTCAACGGCGCGGAGCGGCAGAACTATCCGATCGCGGACATGATCTTCAGCGCGCAAGAGCTGGTCAGCAGGATCTCGCACGACATGACCCTGCTCCCCGGCGACCTCATTGCGGTGGGCACGTCCGTCGGCGTCGGCGTGATGAAGGAGCCGGTCAATACCGTGACGGTTGCGATCGACGGCATCGGCGAGCTGACCAACGAGTTTCGGCTGTAGCTGCGACCGCCGTGCCGTAGCCCGGATGGAGTGAAGCGAAATCCGGGACCGGCGCCTCGAGGCTCGCAGAACCCGGATTGCGCTTCGCTCCATCCGGGCTACGGGACTGTGCGCCGCCGCTCCAACTTCGGGAAAACTCGGCAAGACCCGCACCGCCCTCCACCCATCGGCTGACGCCGACGGCTGTGGATCGCGCTCGCTGACGCGTCCGGCAACCCGCCCGCCCCTTGATCTCGGTTCCGCTCTCCAATAGCAACTATGGCGATATTGTGTGCCGGCGTGAGGAATTCACGATGTGGCTGTTTGTCCTGGTTGCCTGGTTCGTCCTGCTTGCCGCCATCGCGCTTCTCGCCCAGCAGGCGTTTGGTTACGATATCGCCCACCTGCCCGCCCTGTTCGCGGGCCTGCCCATGCCGCAGCGAATCGCAACCGGCGCACTTCTGGCCTTGGCGCTCGCACTGATCGGCGCAACCGTCTGGCGGCTCTCACGCCAGGACCGGCGCCTGAACACGCTGCGCGACCGCCTCAGGAAGACGCGGGAGGACGTCGTCGTCGCCCACGCCCTGCAAAATCACCTCGACGCGACCGTCCAGCATCTGATCGAGAGCGATCCCCGGGAGGCCGTCTCCGCGCTCCACGACAAATTGGGCGAGACCGAGCAACGCGCCCTGCTCCAGCAGGGCCGCAATGAATCCACCGACATGCACGACCAGCTCGCCGAGATCCGCCGCCGCCAGCAGGGGCTTCGCGAGATGGTCGGCAAGGTCGCCGAGCAGCGCCGCGCGGTCGAGCCCGTCTTCACCGAGATCCGCGACCGTCAGAACCAGCTCGAGCGGTCCCTGCTCGATCTCGAGACCGACGACCGCAAGAACAACCTCGCCGACCGGTTGAAGGAGATCGCCCGCGACGTATCGACGATGCTGTCGCGGGTGGGCACCGTCCAGGACACCTTCGCAACCCTGAACCAGTACAAGGAAGATCTGGCGAAATCGCACGCCGAGCTGGTGCCGCTGCGCTCGTCCGAGGCCGGCATCAACGCCCTGATCGGCGAATTGAGCCTCAGCCACGACCGCCTCGCGAAAACCATCAACGAGCTCGAAACCGGCGGCGAGGCGCCGCTCAGCGCACGGGTCGAGACGCTCTCGAACAACAAGATCGAGATCGAGCAGCGTCTGGCCCGCATCGACGACAGTTTCAACATCCTGAAGGCGATCCGGCTCGATTTCGAGGAGCTCGGTCAGCGCCGGACGCAGCTCGAGCGCGCGATCGCGGAGGTCGAGACCGACGCCGACGGCAAGAGCCTCGCCGACCGCCAGAACGCCCTGAACGATTTCGTGCTCCAGTCGCGCCAGCGCCTCGGCGCGTTGCAGGAGACGCTGACGACGCTGAATGCCTTCAGGGCGGAACTTTCAAAGTCGCAGGCCGATCTCGTCCCGCTGAAGGCCCCGGTGTTCGGCATCGAGGCCCTGATCGCCGACGTCAGCACCACCCGCGATCTCCTCGCCAAGACGGTCGGCGAGATCGAGGCCAATGGCGGGGTAACCCTGGCCTCGCGCGTCGATGCGCTCACCAGAAGCAAGCGCGAGGTCGAAGACCGGCTCGCCCGCATCTTCGACAATTTCAACGCGCTCGACGGCCTGCGCAAGGACATCGGCGGCATCTTCTCGACGATCAGGAACAGCCTGAACAGGATCGGGTGAGGCGCCGGCACACTTATTCCCCCCACTTCCCCCCACGTCTATTTCACCTACGTCGGCGGCCGATGAGATCACGAGGTATTTTCGTGGCGCCTGGCCCGTGATACAATCTTGGCGCGAATATATTTGATTCAGATTATTGTCAGCTCGATCGCCATTCATCGCCGGCCCCTTACCCGACATGCCGGCCCTCGTTCATAAGCGGAGGAAGAGCCCATGGCCCGGAAAACCACCAAGTCTGCCAAGAAGGCCAAATCCAAAGCCAAGAAATCGAAACCAAGCTCCAAGGCCAAGTCGGCAGCCAAGACGAAGAAGGCGGCCAAATCCAAATCCCGCAAGGCGAAGGCCAGCAAGTCCAAGGCTGGTAAGTCCAAGGCCAGCAAGTCGAAGGCTGGCAAGTCCAAGACCAGCAAGAAGGCGAGCAAGGCGAAGAAGACCATCGCCGGCGCGTCCAAAACTGGAAAGGGCAGCAAGAAGACCGGCGCAACCCAACCGAAACGGCCCAAGCCGCCGACCACGACATCACCGCCGGTGGTCACGCCGCCGCCTGTGATAGCGCCTGCTCCGTCAAATTCGACATCGGGCTTCCAGGTCATCGGCACCAACGCCAATGCGCCGTTCTCGCTGAAATTACATCGCGGCGACGGCATGACGCTGGTTGCGATGAACTGGAAGACCGGCCGGCCGCCGGAAAATTTCGTCGGCTTCGCGATCGAGTACCAGGAGCCCGGTGGCAGTCAGTTCTTTCCGTTGAACAACCGGCTTAACTTTCTCGACGCCTCGGGCAACGTCAATCCGCAGAAGCTTCCGACCCTGCAATCGCCGATCCAGAAATTCCGCTGGGTGCATTTCCCGCGCAACGCTGAGCTCGTCGGCGACTTCGTCTATCGCGTCACGCCGATGTTCATGGACGCGCAGGGCAACCTCAGCAAGGGCGAAGCGCAGCAGGTGCCGATCCAGCTTGCGCGCGAGACCTATCCCGGCATCGCCAACGTCACCTTCACCCGCGGCTTCATCTCCTCGCAGGCCTTCGTCGACCGCTATCTGGCGCACGGCCCGATCAACACGCTGGTGGCGCCGCTCGCCGCGGGCGGGCTCGACTTCAAGCCCACGCATCCCGACACGCAGGCCGCACTGGCCTGGATGGGTTTCGAGGCGCGCGCCGCGATCCTGGAAACCCTCGATCAGGCGATCGCCGACCATGCCGAAGTCCGCGTCGTCGCCTACGATTTCAATCTGCCCGAAATCCTCGACCGCCTCGTCCAGCTCGGTCCGTCGCTCAAGATCATCATCGACGACAGCTCCCCGCATGGCGACAGCGGTTCCGCGGAAAACGCTGCGGAGGTCCGCCTGGTCGCCTCGGCCGGGCGCGCGAACGTGCTGCGCCAGCATATGGGCAATTTGCAGCACAACAAGACGATCGCGGTGAACGGGCCGACCGTGAAGAAAGTGGTGTTCGGCTCCACCAACCTGTCCTGGCGCGGCTTCTACGTGCAGGCCAACAACGCCCTGGTGGTGACTGGTCAGAGGCCGGTCGATCTCGCCTTCGCGTCCTTCGACAGCTACGTTGCCAATAGCAATAACGTCGCGGGCTTCGGCGCAACCCCCTCCGCCGACTGGCAGGATCTCGGTCTTCCCGGCATCGACGCCAAGGTGGCGCTCTCGCCGCACCGCGCCGCCAACGCCAAGCTTGACGAGATCGCGGCCGACCTCAAGAGCGCGACGTCGTCCCTGCTCTATTCGCTTGCCTTCCTGGCTCAGACGGGGGGCTCCGTGCGCGACGCCATCACCGATCTCACCGCCAACAGCAACGTCTTCGTCTACGGCATATCCGACAAGGAGGTGGGCGGCATCGACGTGCAGAACCCGGACGGAAACGTTGTCCCGGTGTTCGCCGCCGAGCTCGGCAAGAACGTGCCGGAACCCTTCAAGTCGGAGCCGACCGGCGGCACCGGCACGCGCATGCATCACAAGTTCACCGTGATCGACTTCGACAAGCCGACGGCACGTGTCTATCTGGGATCCTACAATTTCTCCAAACCCGCCGATCGCCAGAACGGCGAGAATCTCCTGATCATCCGGGACCGGCGCATCGCCGTGTCCTACATGATCGAGGCCCTTAGCCTGTTCGACCATTACTCGTTCAGGGTCGCCGTCAAGAAGGCCAACGAGAAGGGAGAGAAGCTGCATCTGGCACGGCCGCCGGGCCCGGGCGAAAAGCCGTGGTGGGACGACGATTTCACCGTCGCACACAAGATCAAGGATCGCCTGCTGTTCTCTTGAAGCGGTGCCGCCGGCGTCGCGCAGCAGCGAAACATTCGGACACACATCGCATCTCTGCACGCCGACATATGCCGCCAACATGTCGCGCGTCCGCCGCACTGTGGACGCATTCCGACGCGCATCTGTGAGGCGTGTCTGGGGGCACGGCACTGCCGTGTTTGGACCAAACCTTCAGGGGTATGACTGTGAAGAAGATTGTATTTGTCGTGGGTGCTACGTTCGCTCTGGTGACGGTGGCGAACGCTGCGGATCTGCCGCGCCGGCAGCCCGTTTATGCCCAGGAGCAGGCGCCGATCGGCAAGATGCCGATTGGCAAGAGCCCGATTGGAAAGGCCCCGATCGGCAAGGCGCCCGGCCCGGTCGTGTCGCGCTACTGACGCGCAGCATGGCGATCGCTGCATCAGCGTGAACGGCCGGCAGTCGAGGGGCACAAAGTGGCGAACACATCTGATCGATCGGGACCCTGCATCCTCGCGGGATTCGCCCTCGCGGCCATGATCGCATGCACGACGCCCTCGGCCTCGGCCTATGAAGCGAACAAGCGCATTGCCGACGCAAATGCGCTTGTCCCGGCCGACACCGCATCACGACCGGCACCGCAATCGACGCGGCGCCCGGTCGCGCGCACGGAGAAAGGTCCCTACTACGTCGACTTCCGCGCGCGGACAGYGGCGAGCTGGGGCCATGCCTTCATCTGGTATGGCAAGACCAGCGAGAAGGCCGTCGAGGTCGCGGGCCTCACGCCTGCCGGCGACACCTGGGCCTACGTGCTCGGTCACCTGACCTGGGTGCCGTCCGAGACCGGCGCCAGCTACGGCGATCTCGATCCGGACTATTTGACCGCCAGCTACCGCGTCTACCTCAACGAAGCCGACGCGAAACGCGTGTTCGCCTACATCAAGAAATTGCAGGCGAGCTCGCCGGTCTGGAACGCCGAGACCACCAACTGCACCGGTTTCATCGGTGACATCGCCGAGTTCATGGGCCTGAAGGTCCCTTACCGCTGGCAGCGCCCGGAAAACTTCGTCAACAACCTCAAGGAAATGAACGGCGGCCGCCAGATGGTGCGGCTGTCGGCGGAGT
>NZ_JBFULT010000466.1:0-5994 GCF_054049755.1 Bradyrhizobium sp. P5_C11_2 | reverse complement strand
TCCATAATCTGCTGAACGAACTGTCCGGCGTCGACGAAGCGCAGGACATCAATCGGATGGACACGCACACGCTCTGGGAATTTGGCGCCAAGCCGTTCGAGCGCGTGCTGGGAAAAAGTCTCGCCGCGGCCGATCAGAGCGAAGTCGCCGCCGCCCGCCCGGAAGTGCAGCGGCAATTGGCCAACGGCCGGAGCGAGCCCGTTCTGGTCAAAACCCACCTCTGCATCGGCAATGAATATCAGCACCCAACGATCAATTTGAATGCCACGCTGGCCGCCATCTATATCGTCCGCAATCCGCTCGACGTCGCCATCTCCTATGCGCACCATTCGGGCGTGCGCATCGACGCGATGATCGCCTCCATGGCGACGCCGGGCCTGAAGACCCCCGAAACCGCACGGGCGGCCTACCAGGTCCTGGGATCATGGAGCCAGAATGTTGCGAGCTGGCTCGGACTGGCCGACCGGCCGATGCACATCATGCGGTATGAGGACCTGGTCGCCAATCCGGTCCGGCCGTTCGGAACGCTGGCGCGCTTTCTGGGCCTGACCCCGAGCGAACAGCAACTCCGGGCCGCCATCGCAAAATCGTCGTTTGGTGAGTTGCGGCGGCAGGAATCCGAGAACGGCTTCATCGAACGGCCCAAGACCGCGAAAATCTTCTTTCGTGAAGGGCGGGCCGGACAGTGGCGCGATGTCCTCTCACCCGCCCAGATCCAGGAGATCACGCGCGCTCATGCGCCCATGATGCAGCGATTTGGATATCTGGCGCCGGATTGCGGAAGGCCTCTTCGGCCGCAACAGACAGCGTGACGGCGCCGCAGCAGATCGGTGTGGTCTGTTGCGCCGGCCAGCTCGCCGGTTCTCACCTCATTGTCAGACCGGGAAAAGCGACTTAAGATTGCAAGGAAGGGTGTCCTCCATTGTTCTCTCTCGCCAGAGCCATCGCTGAAACCTGGGGTCATGCCGCGCTGGTGGAACGGGATATCTGCTCCGCTTGGTCGCTGTCCCGTAACCTGCCTTGGGAAGAGGTTCCATGCCGTTGACGGTGACGCCAATTGGCGTGCGGTGCAATCTGCAATGCGGCTACTGCTACGAGGATCCGCAGCGCGATGCCGGTAATCTTGGCGTGCGCTACGACCTCGATGCCATGAAGCGATCGATCGTCGCGCACAGCCGCGCCGATGAGCCGTTTCTGCTGTTCGGCGGCGAGCCTCTGTTGCTGACCAAGGACGTCCTGGAAGACCTGTGGGACTGGGGCTTCAAACGCACGGGACGCAACACCGTCCAGACCAACGGCGTCCTGATCGACGATGAGCATATCGCCTTGTTCAAGCGTTACCAGGTTGGCGTCGGCCTTTCGATGGATGGGCCGGGCGAACTCAACGACGCGCGCTGGGATCATACGCTGGAGCGTACCCGTCGTTCGACGGCTCGCAGCGAGCAGGCCATCGAGAAGCTTGTCGCCAACGGCATCGTACCCAGCCTGATCGTCACCTTGCATCGCATGAACGGCAGCGCCGACCGGCTGGAGAAGCTGATCGACTGGTTCTGTTATCTGGAGAGCCTCGGCATCCGGCGGATCGGACTCCATTTGCTGGAGGTGGAAAGCGAAGAGGCGCGTGAGAAGTACGCGCTTTCCACCGAGGAGACCATCCATGCCCTGCGGCGATTGCGCAAGGCACGCCAGAAGCTCAGCGGCTTGACCCTGACCCTGATTGAGGATCTCGAGCTGCTCCTGCTGGGCCAGGACTCCGGATCAAAATGTATCTGGCAGGCCTGCGATCCCTACACCACGCGTGCCGTGAAGGGGCTGGACGGACAGGGCGAACGCAACAAATGCAGCCGGGTCAACAAGGACGGCGTCGACTATCTGCCCGCCGCGCGCGAGGGGTTCGAACGCTATCTGGCGCTTTACCACACGCCGCAGGACGCAGGTGGCTGCAAAGGCTGCCGGTTCTTCCTGATGTGCCGCGGCCAATGCCCGGGCACGGMGATCGCGGGGGACTGGCGCAGCAAATCGGAGCAATGCCCGACCTGGCTCAGGGTGTTCGCCGAGATCGAGGCCGAGCTCGTCGCCAAGGGCATCACGCCGCTGTCGCTGCGACCCGAACGACTGGACGTGGAGGCGGAATTGTTGCGGCGTTGGGAATCCGGGCAGAACTCGCCGGTCGAATACGTGATGCGCGCCTTGCGCGCCCGCCGCCAGGCGGCCAGTGCCCCGGCGCAGGTGGCCCCGACGTGACAGCCGCGTTCGATCTGACATCCGGCGCTGTCGTGAGCGCGGCATCACGCGTTCCACGGGACTATTCCGATCGATTGGACTTCCGCATGCCGCCGTTCCTGCGCATGGCATGGGCGAGCGCGGCGGCGCGGGATCGATGGTCCGAACCATTGGGCCGCCTGGTCAACGAGATACGAATCTCGGAATGGCTGTCCGTGGCCGCCGGCGTTCGGTTGGCCGCGATCATGGCGGTGCCCAAAGCACGATCCTCGGCGCAGTCGGCCGAATGGGCGAACCGCGGTCTCGCCTCCCGCATACTTGGTCCCGCCGATGCCCCCCTCGTTCGCGTGCTCAACGGCAAGTCATCGAGCGTTGCGGCATCGGATGAAGTGCACCTCGTCACGCGCAACGAACGCATCGAACAACTCGCTTCGATATGGCGCGCGGCCGATCTGGGCCAGATGGCCGATTGGCTGGGTTACCCGTCCTGCTGCGCCGCATTCCTGAAGACGGTCGCGATCGAACGGCAAGAGCTGGATACGACCTGGGCCATGGTCGAGGGCCATGTCGTTGACGACAATGCTTCGCAGATTGCGGAAATAGACGACTGCACGGTCAATCCGCTGCTGTCGGCGCTCGGTCTTCGTTCGGCGCCGCATCGGCCATGCTGCTTCCATTGCCAGGCGACCCAACGCCTGGCTTCGGTTTATGGCGACCTGAGAAGCAAAGTTTCCTCTCAACCGGACCAGGGAGCGCTGGGGCAGGCGTTGGCCTGGCCGGTGGAGTGGTCGTCCCTCCATGGGATCGTCGAGGTGAAGCTGCCGATTCTCACGCTTTGCTACGACGGTGATGCGACCGCGACAGCCTACAAGGTGCGCCTCACCGGCGGCGCGCCGCCAGAGCACGCAGCGCAAGGACTGGGCTTTCCCTACCAGACGCCGCAGCGGCGCCGGCCTCGAACCGATGCCGGCTGAAGGATTCCACGCATCGTTGCCTTTTGCCGAACGGCATCCGGTTGCAGCCGCCGGCGAAGCATTCGCGCAGGATTTGGGAGCAGCGATATGAGCTCAACGACGGTCTACGTCATCGGCGCCGGGGTCGACCCGGTGCGCCATCTGACGATCGAAGCGATGAGATTCCTTGGCGCCTGCAAGGAGATCTGGACCAATGTGCCGATCGATGTATTCCGGCGTCTACCCGGAAACCTCGAACCTGCGGTGCGCAGCCTGAAGCCCTTCTACAAGGACAACCAGCCGCGCCGGCAAAACTATGCCGACGTGACACGGCATATCCTGGCCCGCGCCGGAGAACTCGGCGCCGTCGCCTACCTGACCCAGGGACACCCCATCATCTTCGACAGTGTTGCGACCAATCTCTACAGGGATGGTGCTGCGCAAGGCAGGACAGTGACCTTTGTCGACGGCGTATCCAGTATCGATACCGTGCTGCTGGACGTCCGTTTCGACCCTGGCGGAGGCCTGCAGATATTCGAGGCAACCAGCTTCGTGTACGACAAGCTGAAATTCGACACGCGCGGCGCGCTGCTCCTGTTCCAGCCCTCGGTGTTCGGAATGCCCACGCCGCGGTTGACCGCCAACGCCCCTCATCCGGACTTGCGGCTTTTGCGCGATACGCTGCTGGAGCACTATCCGGCCAACCACATCGCCACCTTTGTGCGGTCTGCGACCAGTTTCAATCCGCCGTTCATGATTGCGGTGGAGATCGGAGCGCTGGATACGGTCGCTCCATCCGCCACGCTCGCGTCCTCCCTCTTCATCGCGCCAGTCAAGGCATGATCAGCGCTGGCCGGATAGCGGCTCCCGCTCGAACGCGTACAGATGGTTCATCGCCGTCGAGACGAAAATTCGCTTTCCGTCGGGCGTTGCGGCAATGGCGTTGGTGACGGCGTCTTCCAGTTGCAGGCGGCCGCAGATTTCGAGCGTATCCGGATCGATTTCCATCACCACCCCGCCATTGGTTCCGACCATCACCTTGCCGTCGACCAGCCTCGGAGAACAATAGACCCGAGCCCTTGCCGGGATTTTCTTGATCAGGCTCATCGACGCCAGATCAATCACATACAGGTTGCGATCGCCGGAGCCGCAGAACAGCCGGTCGCCGACGATGAGTGGCGTGGTGTAGCAGATCTCCTCGGTTTCCCATTCGCCGAGCTTTTGCCCGGTCGCGAGGTCGAGCACGTAGATGGACTTGTCGAACGAGGCGAACGCGACCACGCCGCGCTTCTCGCACACGGCGGGGGCATATTTGACCGACCGCCTTGTCTTGAAGGTCCAGATCGTCTTGCCGGTTTTGGCCGCGATGGCGGCCATGACGTGATCGGCCGTCCCCCAGAGGATGAGATCGCCGCCAGCCCAGTAAGCGGGCGAGCCATGCTGGAATTTGCGGACAGGATATTCCCAGGTCTTTTCGCCTGTCAGCATATTCAACGCGGCGATGCCGCCCTGAGCCCAAGGTCGTTCATATTCAATGCCGAAAAACACCAATCCATGTTGCGGCACCACGAGCGGTGAGGCCCCTATCCATTCGCCTTGCGCTACGGCCCAGACCACCTGTCCGTCCGCCGCATCCAGACAATAGGCCACGCCATTATACGCACCGAAATAGATCCGATCCTGATGGAATGCAGGAGAGGACCAGATCCCCTTTCCCGCGGCAGCTCCGGTCACCTGATGTTCCCAAATGACCCGGCCTGTATCGGCATCGAACGCCTGCATTTTTCCGGCATCGGAGCCCCGATAAATCACCGAGCCGACCAGCAGCGGCGCCGACTTCGGCACGACGTGGAAAGGAAAACCGCCCGGAACCGGCACGTGCCAGAGCAGCCGATAGGCCTGACGCGGCGGCGGCGGGTCGTTCTGCAAGTCCAATCCGAAATCGCGCAGTTTGAACAGAGCCTGTACGGCAATGCCCTTTTGCTGCCRCCAGCGCAGGCCGGACTGCGACTCATAGTCGATGACGGCAAACAACCCGCCGACCGTTTTGCCGGTTGTGGCTTCGATGGCGACGCGCGCTTTCTCGGCACCGCTTGCTGAATTGATGATGTCGTCCACCAGGATGATGGGGGCGTCGGTGACGTTGCCTTCGATAATTCTGCCGAGCCCGGTGGACTTTCTCTCCTTGCGGATCATGAAGCCGTTGATATCCCGGTGCTGCTCAGGAGCCCGCAACAGGATGGCCGTCAACAGCGGAATTGCCGCCGTCTCCATCCCGCCGACCTGGAACCGCGCGCGGTCACGATTCAGAAGCCAGAATTCATCGGCGATGGCGGCCAGACTGTCCGGACGCATGAAGATCGCGCGCAGATCGATCAGCCAGCTCTGCAAGCGCCCATTGGTCGAGATGGGTTTGACGTCACCGCGATGGATGCCATTCTGGCTGATGTCCGCCAGGATGGCATCTCGCCCACTGTCGGGACGAGTAGCCAATGTCGCGCCGATCGGATCTTCGTCCACTCGTCGTGCCCTTACCGGATCAGACCGTTCATGCGTCACGGCTGCCCGACAAGCTTCGCCCGGTAATATTCCGTGTGACGCTTGAACTCCTCGACCAGTGCCAGGTTGCGGCGCGGCAGAACATCGAAAATGACGTGAATCCGCCAGTCATCGCCTTCGTTACCCGCCGAGTGCCAAAGATTGTTGTTGAACCACCAAACCTCACCGGGATTCCAGGTGCAGCGGACACCGCCGCATTCCATCAGGCTGCCGACACTCCGCAAGACCAGGTGATAGCGGTCGCGGCATAAGTAATAAT
>NZ_JBFULT010000465.1:0-5995 GCF_054049755.1 Bradyrhizobium sp. P5_C11_2 | reverse complement strand
ATGCTGCTGCGCGGCGGCAGCGACGCGATCATGATGCGGATCCAGCAGGCGGTCGCCTTCCAGTCGCAGGGCTATCTGCCGCCGGAGCACTACAACCAGATCTTTTCGGCCCACGGCACCATCATGATCTTCTTCGTGGCGATGCCGTTCGTGATCGGGCTGATGAACCTGATCGTGCCGCTCCAGCTCGGCGTGCGCGACGTCGCTTTTCCGACGCTCAATTCGGTCGGCTTCTGGCTCACCGCGACCGGCGCGCTGCTGGTCAATCTCTCGCTCGTGATCGGCGAATTCGCGCGCACCGGCTGGCTCGCCTTTCCACCGCTGTCGGGACTGTCCTACTCGCCGGGCGTCGGCGTCGACTATTACGCCTGGTCGCTGCAGATCTCCGGCGTCGGCACGCTGGTCGCCGGCATCAATCTCGTGACGACCGTGCTGAAGCTGCGCACCAGGGGCATGAACTATCTGCGCATGCCGATGTTCTGCTGGACCACGCTGGCCTCCAATCTCCTGATCGTCGCGGCGTTTCCGATCCTCACCGCCACGCTCGCGATGCTGCTGCTCGACCGCTATCTCGGCTTCCACTTCTTCACCAACGAAGCCGGCGGCAACGTCATGATGTTCATGAACCTGATCTGGGCCTGGGGCCATCCGGAGGTCTATATTCTCGTGCTGCCGGCCTTCGGCATCTTCTCCGAGGTGGTCTCGACTTTCTCCGGCAAGGCGCTGTTCGGCTATCGCTCGATGGTGCTCGCCACCATGGCGATCTGCGTCATCTCCTTCATGGTCTGGCTGCACCATTTCTTCACGATGGGCGCGGGCCCCGATGTCAACGCCATTTTCGGCATCGCCAGCATGATCATCGCGGTGCCGACGGGAGTGAAGATCTACAACTGGCTGTTCACGATGTATGGCGGCCGCATCCGCTTCGCGACGCCGATGCTGTGGGCGGTCGGCTTCATGGTCACCTTCATCATCGGCGGATTGACCGGCGTGCTGGTTGCGGTGCCGCCGGCGGACTTCTTGCTCCACAACAGCATGTTCCTGGTGGCTCACTTTCATAACGTCATCATCGGCGGCGTGCTGTTCGGCGCCTTCGCCGGCTTCGAATACTGGTTTCCGAAGGCCTTTGGTTTCCGGCTGGATGAGCGATGGGGAAAGCTGGCGTTCTGGTTCACTTTCCTTGGCTTTTACGTCACTTTCCTCCCGCTCTATATCGCCGGCATGCTCGGCATGACGCGGCGCCTGCAGCACTACGACGTCGCGGCGTGGCGGCCCTGGATGTTGGTGGCGGCCGCCGGCATGGCCGTGCTGACGATCGGCGTGATCTGCCAGATCATGCAGCTCGTGGTCAGTATCCGCAACCGCGAGKCGTTGCGCGACCGCACCGGCGATCCCTGGGACGGACGTTCGCTGGAATGGGCGACCTCGTCGCCGCCGCCGGTATTCAATTTCGCCTTCAATCCCGATGTGCGCGGCGAGGACGCCTATTGGGACATGAAGGCCCATGCCCAGCAGCAATCGCTCGAGCACGCACCCGAATATCAGGACATCGAGATGCCCAGGAACTCGCCGACCGGTTTCGTCTGCGCGTTCTTCGCCACCATCATGGGCTTTGCGCTGATCTGGCACATCTGGTGGATGGTGATTTTGGGCGGCATCGGCGCGTTCGCGACCTTCGTCGTGTTCGCCTGGCGCGACCATGACGAATACGTCATTCCGGCCGACGAGGTCGCCCGCATCGACCGCATCAATCTCGAGGAACGGCGCAGCCTCGTCAGCATGGCGGGGGCGGTCTGATGTCGATGACCGCGACCGTCGGCCGCGCCCACGCCGATCCCCATCACATCGGGGTCGTCGTCGAGCATCCTGGACCCGCGTCGAAGCGCATCGTGACCGCCTACGGCTTCTGGGTCTTCCTGCTCTCCGACATCGTGATGTTCTCCTGTTTCTTCGCGGCCTACGCGGTGCTGGTCGGCCAGACCGCCGGCGGCCCCAAGGGCTCGGAAATTTTCGAGCACCGGAACGTTGCGATCGAGACCGTCTGCCTGCTGCTGTCGAGCTTCACCTGCGGCATGGCCAGCATTGCGGCCGACGTGCGTAACCGGTTCTGGTTCTACCTCGGTATGGCCGTGACCTGCGTGCTGGGGCTGATATTCCTGGTGATGGAGTTTCGCGAATTCGCCGATCTCGTCTCGCGCGGCTATGGCCCCTCGCGCAGCGCGTTCCTGACTTCGTTCTTCTCGCTGGTCGGGTGCCACGGCCTGCATGTCTCGGCCGGCGTGCTCTGGCTTCTCACCATGGTGGCGCAGGTCTTCGCAAAAGGCTTTCGCGCCGACATCCTGCGCCGGATGATGTGCTTTGCGCTGTTCTGGCACGCGCTCGACATCATCTGGGTCGYGGTCTTCTCCGTCGTCTACCTGCTTGGGAGTGCCGTATGAGCGATCAGACGCACATGCCGGCCGGACACGACCTCGCCCCCGGCGAGGAAGAGCAGCACAGTGTCGGCGCGCGCATCCTCGGTTACGTCGTCGGCCTTGCACTCGCGCTGCTGCTGACGGCGACGTCGTTCTTCATCGCCGGCACCGACCTGGTCTGGCAGCCGTCCATTCCCGTCGCGCTGATCGTGCTCGCGATCGCGCAGATGGGCGTGCATCTGGTGTTCTTCCTGCACATCACGACCGGCCCCGACAACACCAACAACGTGCTGGCGCTCGCCTTCGGGCTGCTGGTCGTGTTCCTGGTGGTCGGTGGAACCGTCTGGATCATGGCGCATCTGAACGCGAACATGCCGCCGATGGACCACATCATGCAGATGCGGAGATAGCGCGCGCCGATGGCAGCAGGGCATGATGTGAGCCTTGATGCGCTGACGTCGCCACATCGTCATGGCCGGGCTTAGCCGTCCGAAGGACGGCGTCGCTTCCGCTCGCCTATGTCCCGGCCATCCACGTCTTGCTCCGCGGCACGAAGCACGTGGATGCCCGGGACTAGCCCGGGCATGACGGTCTCCCGTAAGGTCGGCCTCCAGAGCCGCGCCAAAAAGAAGAGCCGCTTGTCGTGGACAAGCGGCCCAAGTCTAGGGAGGAAACGCCCGAGCAAGGACAATCGGGCCGGAGCCGAATTGCTGCCAAGGATGCGCTCGCGCAAAGCGCGTGCGCACGTTCACAAATGCAGCAACTCCCGATCGAGATCAATTCCGGATCAATACTGTCTCGGTCCGGGACATATGAGCGCTGGACGCGCTCCTCATTTCGGCCGGCGGCAATTATAGGCCTTGCGGAAGCCGGCGGCCTGGGCGTCATCCTCCGAGCAGAACCAGCGGTCCGGCTTCGTCGTCGCCGGATAGCTCGGGCAGCCGCGCAGATGATAGATGCCGATATTGCCGGTGACACGCGCGCGCACCGCCAGCTTGCCCTTGATGCTGCAGCTCGGCGGCATCGTCAGTTCCTCCGGAAACAGCACCGCGCGAATCTCCTTGTCGCGGTCGGCGCGGCAGGCGGCGCCCAGGAGCGTGCCGTCTCGCTTGCCGGTGCGGAATTCTTGCGGTGCAACAAAGCAGCCCTTCCAGATGCCACTCGTGGCGGTCTTGGCTTCGGCCGCGACCGGCTTGACGTTGGCCTTGATCGGCTCGCGCGCGATGGCAAAGCCGAGCTTGATCAGCTGCTCGTTCAACGAGACCTTGTCGCCCTCGGCCGTGCAGATCGCCCGGTGGCGCTTGCCAAAGCTCTTCTCGGGGCCGACATCGTCGCAGCGCACCGGGCGCTTGCCGATCAGCTTGGCCAGCTGGTCGCGGGCCTCGATGCCGCAGGTCCAGGGATCGGCGTGGTCGTCGATGCAGACCTGGTCCAGCTCCGGCGCATCGACACCGTCGAGCCGGTAGGTGACATCGCCAAGCTGGATGGAATTGGCATCCCGGACGGTCGCGGCAGCCGTCAGCGCGGAGGCGGGGCCGGAGGTCGCCAGAAATCCGGACAGTGCGAGAAACAAAACGAGCGCGAATGCGCGGGCGGCGGCAAATGAATTCTCGAAGGACATAAGGTCTCGCTATCGATTGCTCTGCAGCTCGTTCCTAGCATCCGGATGTGGCGATACCAATGGTCTGCGCCCTGCGAAGTGCGACATTCCGGCCTCGCGGCTTTACTCAGCCGTCGCTCTGATCCTATCGTTTGCCGGGCCTGCGAACCGTGACGGCCGAATCGCCCGGGACGTGGCGAGGGCGGGAGGACAATGTTTCGATGAACGATCCTGTGGACGTCCTGATCATCGGCGCCGGCGCTTCGGGCGCGGCGGTCGCGTGGTCGCTGGCCGAGACCAAGATGCACATTCTCTGCCTGGAGCAGGGCGGCTGGATGAACCCGGCGGAATATCCGAGCACGGGCCGGGACTGGGAAGCCAAGTTCTACGGCGAGTGGTCGTCGAGCCCGAACATCCGCGGCCGGCCCGAGGACTATCCGATCAACGACGACAATTCGCCGATCAAGGTCGTCAACTACAATGCGGTGGGCGGTTCGACGGTGATGTACACCGCGCACTGGCCGCGGCTGCATCCCTCCGATTTCAAGGTCAGGACGCTCGACGGCGTCGCCGACGACTGGCCGATCGACTACGATGCGCTGACCCCGTTCTTCGAAGAGAACGACCGTATCATGGGGACGTCCGGGCTGTCGGGCGATCCGCTGTCGCCGCTGACGCATCCGCCGATGCCGCAACAGCCGCTCGGCTTGTCCGGCGCCATCATCGGCAAGGCGATGAACAGGCTCGGCTGGCACTGGTGGCCGTCGGACACGACGGTTGCGACCACGGACTATGAGGGCCGGGCGCGCTGCATCAATCTCGGCCATTGCACGCCGGCCTGCGCGCAAGGCGCCAAATCCTCGACCGACATCACCTATTGGCCGCAGGCGATCCGCGCCGGCGTCGAGCTGCGCACCCATTGCCGGGTGCGCGAGATCACCACCGACGAGAACGGCATGGCCTCGGGCGTGGTCTATTACGACAAGGACGGCGTCGAGCAGTTTCAGCCGGCGCATGTCGTCATCATCGCCTGCAACGGTGTCGGTACGCCGCGGCTGCTTTTGAACTCCGCGTCCGGCCGTTTCCCGAACGGCCTTGCCAATTCATCCGGCCTCGTCGGCAGGAATTTGATGTTCCATCCCTATGCGCAGATCTACGGCTATGTGAAGGAGCCGACCGACAGCAACCGCGCGCCGCCGACCTGCCTGTGGAGCAAGGAGTGGTATGACACGGACCTGTCGCGCGGCTTCGTGCGCGGCTACGGCGTCCAGTTCGTGCGCGGCGCCGGTCCCGTGTTCGAGGCCGTCGTCAGTGAGCAGAAGGGCATTCTGCCCTGGGGCGCCGATCATCACCGCGTCTTCCGCAAGCTCAACGGCCATCGGCTGGGTTTCTCGGCGATCTGCGAGGACCTGCCGGAAGAGCACAATTGCGTCACGCTCGATCCTGTCCTGAAGGACAGCCACGGCATTCCCGCGCCGAAGATCGACTACACCATCAGCGAGAACAGCCGGAAGATGATGGAGTACGCGCTGGCGCGCGGCCGCGAGGTTCTGGAAACAGCGGGGGCGACCGACATCTGCGTCAACTCGCCGATCCCGTGGGGCGGCTGGCATCTGCTCGGCACGGCGCGAATGGGCACCGATCCGGAACGCTCGGTCGTCAACGAATGGGGCCGCTCGCACGACGTGAAGAACCTCTTCATCGTCGACGGCAGCATCTTCGTCACCTCGGGCGGGGTGAACCCGACGTCCACCATCCAGGCCCTCGCGCTGTACATCGCCGACCAGATGAAGCAGCGCCTCGCAAACTTGTTTGATTGAACATGATGCGGATCCAAGCGAGCGCCGATCTCGGTGCACCTCTCCCGCTTGCGGGAGAGGTCGGCGCAACGCGCCGGGTGAGGGTTCTCTCCTCTGGGGGAGCCCCTCTGCTGAGGTACCCTCTCCCCAACCCTCCCCCGCAGGCGGGGGAGGGAGCGCAC
>NZ_JBFULT010000464.1:0-6004 GCF_054049755.1 Bradyrhizobium sp. P5_C11_2 | reverse complement strand
TGAGGAAGGATGTCACCGTATGAGCACGTTGGTGCAGAGAGTTGCCGTCTTACCGAACTCGATGTTGCGCAATCGTTTCCATATCAATGTGTTTGGCCGTAACCTGAGCCGTTGCATCAAATGGGGCATGGTGGCTTTTGGCCTGACAATTTCCGTCGCTCAAGCAAACGCCGAATATCGAATAAGCATCGGAGACGTGCTAGAGATCACGGTGGCGGGCGTGCCGGAGCTACGGCATCGTGCTCTCGTCCAAGTGGACGGGAATATTTCGTTGCCACTGGTCGGAATGCTTCCCGTAGCCGGCCTGCCTTTGCCGCAGGTCCGAGCCCAAATCGGGGCCGCACTGGCAAGCAAGGTGTTTCGACAGAGGACTTCGGATGGTCGCGAGGCCGTCATCGTGATCGACGCGGGTGAGGTCACGACGATCGTGGCGGAGTACAGGCCGGTCTACATAAACGGGGACGTGTCGAAGCCGGGCGAGTACCCTTATCGTCCCGCCACCACCGTACGCCAACTCGTCGCTGTGGCGGGCGGCTACGACGTCATACGCATCAGAATGAATAATCCGTATCTCGAGTCAGCGGACTTGAGAAGTGAGTACGGATCGCTTTGGACAGAACTCGCCAAAGAACAGGCGCGTATGTGGCGCATCAAGAACGAGCTCGGAGAGGCGACGCAGCTCAATCCTGGCATTCCGACGGACGTGCCCATAGCTCGATCGGCGATTTCGGCAATCGTCAATGCAGAAACGGAATACTTGAAAACGAAGCAGAGTGACTATCAGCAGGAAAAGTCGTTCCTTCAGCGCGGTGTCCAACAGGGAGACGACCAGGTCCGCGTGTTGTCAGAGCAGCAGAAAAATGAGGAAGAAGGATTTCGGGCAGATCTCGAAGAACTGCAAAAAGCGTCCGACCTCTTTGCCAAGGGTTCCGTGATCGGCCCTCGCGTTACAGATGCGCGGCGCGCGGTGCTGCTGTCTTCAACACGGAAGCTGCAGACCGCTGCGCTACTAATGCAGGTCAAGAGGCAACAGGACGAGCTCTCTAGAAAGCTTGTAAAGCTCGACGATCAGCGGAGGCTTGACCTGCTCCGTGAGCTGCAAGACACGAGCTTAAAGCTCAACCAAATTCGCGAGAAGCTGCAGAGCGTCGGAGAGAAGCTTCAGTACACTGCGATGGTTCGGTCGCAACTCACGCGGGGGGCCGGCAGCAAACCGGACATTGCCATCATTAGAAAAGGCGAGAAAGGGCCGGAACAGATTATCGCGAGCGAAGATACCGAGTTGCAGCCGGGTGACGCCGTCGAGGTCTCGCTGCGATACCAGGACGGTCCTGACGCGCCTCTCCGAAGGCAAAGCAGTTCAAATCTCCGAACAGGGACAGGCCGGACCGACCTAACCGCAGCCGATTCACCGCGCGTCGGCGCCAGGTGACGAGGGCTGCCGCAACTCAGGAACGTAAGTCACGTGACGATATAAATCCTCCGCCGCTGTCGGCGTGGATTTTCCGGTTCCGGCTGAAACAGGCAAGCGAGAGCGGCGCGGCCGAACTGCAGAACTCCCTGGAAGAGGAGCGCGAGCGGTCCGCGGGGCTGCAGCAGGATCTGGCGACAGCACGGCATGATGTCGGGCCCAGACCGCGCTGACCGCAAAGGCAACTCAGGATGTTCTGCGGTGGAAGCAGGCGGCAGGATCAAGAAATATTCCCGGTTTTTCCTCGCTCTCGATCGCCTTTGTCGCGTGCCCCATCGGAAGCTCTCCGCAAGGTGCCAATGGGTAGTCCTTCGGGGCTGTTGCACCCGGCTGCCAACGAGAGTCACGTGGAGGGATGACGGTCTCTGGAGTGCATAAGCCGGCGCCGATGCAGGCGTCGCACGGGGCCAGTTGGGCGAATGCGGAAGGTGTCCGAAATGATCTTGGTGACCGGAGGTGCCGGCTATATCGGGTCCCACGTTTGTATCGCGTTGCTGGACGCCGGGTTCGATGTCGTCGTCGTCGATAATCTTTCCAACAGCAGCAAGGCCTCGCTTGAGCGGGTCCAATCCATCTGCGGGCGATCGCTCGTCTTCCGGAACGCAGACATCCGGAATGAAGTGGTGATCTACGACATGCTTCGTGCCTCTGGAGTGACTGCGGTCATTCACCTTGCAGGGCTGAAGGCGGTGGGCGATTCCAACGTGCGGCCCATGATGTATTACGAGAACAACGTCCTGGGAACGATGCGACTGGTGTCGGCCATGAAGAGGGCGAATGTAAAGACGCTCGTCTTCAGCTCGTCCGCGACCGTCTACGGGATCCCTAGATACCTGCCGCTCGACGAGAAGCATCCCCTCGGTCCGACCAATCCGTACGGCCGCACAAAGCTCGTCATCGAAGAGATGCTGAAGGACCTCTGCAGGTCCGACGACGCTTGGCGGATCGGCAATCTGCGCTACTTCAATCCGGTCGGCGCGCACGAAAGCGGGCTCGTCGGGGAAGACCCGCTGGGCGTTCCCAGCAACCTGTTGCCGTTTGTGGCGCAGGTGGCGATTGGACGGCGGGAGAAGCTGCAGATCTGGGGAGACGACTATGACACGCCTGATGGCACCGGAATCCGCGACTTCATTCATGTGGTCGATCTCGCATCCGGGCATTTGAGTGCCTTGCGCCGGCTCAGACAACCCGGCCTGATCACGGTCAATCTTGGAACGGGCAACGGCAGCAGCGTTCTGGACATTGTCCGCGCGTTTGAATTGGTGAGCGGGCGATCAATCCCCTATGAAATCGGGGAGCGCCGGGCCGGTGATGTCGCCGCCTGCTATGCCGACCCGACGTTTGCGAAGGACGCGTTGGGCTGGGCATCGACGCGGTCGTTGGAGCAAATGTGTGTGGACCATTGGCGTTGGCAATTGCAGAACCCCAACGGTTATCAGGGCAGCGAGCTTCCGAAGGTTCGCGAGCGGTCCAGGCATCTCCGTCGTCATGCCTGAGCGTGCGCGTCCGAGGTGTTGGAACGCGCACCTGACCGCATGAGTGGAGTTCGGGGCGCGCCGCGGCAGCGTGCATGCCGCCCAACAGAGGTAGCCCGTAATGACCCAAAATCTCCTCACCGCAGAGCAAGCCTGCAGATAAGATGCAGTCGCGCCTGGGGATTTGCGATGCCACACTATCGTGTGTACGTTCTGGACGAACACGGCCAGTTGGGTAGCGTGGTCAACCTTCATTGCCCAGACGATGCGTCCGCAACCGAGCGGGCCGGGCGGTTGGCGAACGGTCACGAGGTTCAGCTTTGGCGACTGGTCGCCGAGCTCAAATTTGACGATCCGCAGCACCGACCCAAGCGGCGGCGGAGTGTCCGCGCACCAATGCACTAAGATCGAATGCCGCTAGCGTGCATTCGTCTTGCGTCTCTTTGACAGTTTTGTGCGCATCGACCGCGACATCATCGAGTCCGGAAACAAGGGCTCGCGCGTGGGAAACCGGCGCACGATCACCCCCGGCCGAGAGCGGACGCTGCTAGCAATCAAGGGCCCTTCCAAAAACCCACTGCTTTGAAATCTCCTCGCGAAGCGGGCTTCCGAACATGCGGTATGTCGCGTGCGCATTCGCGCTGCGCGCCGTGGAATTCCCTGTTATCAACATCGAGATGATATCGGAACGACCCTTCCCGCTCTTGCGGGCAACCGAGCAGAAGGCGGCGAGCGTTGCGCAGGAAGTGGTCAAGGCGGAGCGGCGCACGAGGCTTCAGCATCTGACCGCAACGGTCGACGGCGTCGTGCAACAGCTCGCCGTTCAGACGGGGGGAGGCGTGGTGACGCCGGCGCAGGCTCTGGTCATCGTGGTTCCGAGCGAGAGTCAGCTCGAGATCGAGGCCATGCTCTCCAACCGCGACATCGGATTCGTCCATCCCGGACAGACGGCGGAAATCGAGATCGATTCGTTCAACTTCACGCGCTATAGGCTGCTGCATGGCGTTGTCACGCTCGAACAATCGTCCACACGCGCTTGCGGCACGGACTAGACTTACCAGCGACTCGTCTAAGCGCTTTACGACTTCGGCCAATTCCCCACCAAGCATTGACAGGTACGAGCTCGCTCCGCCGCACCTCTTGACTAAGTCTCGGGCAAACGCACTGGTATACCCTACAATTGGACATCCGGAGCTGGGAGCGTCGATCGGCAGCGCGGCGACTCGGGCGTCTTGTGACAAGAATAGGAAAAGTGCAGCGCCGTACGCCATTATCTCATCCTGATTGGACGAAAACCCCGGAAACCGAACCTGCTCGGCGAGTCCGCGTAACGTTACTTCCGCGCACATTGCCTGCAATAGCGAGCCGCCCAAACCAGGTCGCCTCGGATTGGGACATAAGGACGCGCGTTATAGAGCGACTACACCTCGGGCCGAGAACGCGCTCGCTCAAGATACAGAATAGCGCGACCGACGAAGACGCCTAAGACCCCACCAGCAATCTTTTGGAGTCCGTCAAGGATTCGAGCGTGGCGATCCGGCGCAAGCAGCTGCAGAAATTCAAGCGAGGCCGCGCTGCCAAGTACAAAGATTAGGACGGTAGGAATGCGTCGTGGATAAGCTAAGCAGAAGAGCGCCCCGGAAATCACAAACGCCGCAACATGTTCAACGGTCGAAGAGGTCAGCAAAGTTGGCCTGTCTCGAACAGGAGACAGGGTGGCGTAGGCAATAAAAGTCAAGGAAGCCCAAGCGGCGGTCCTAAGGAGGCGTTTTCGCGGCATTTCAGCCTTGTTCTCGGCGAACACGTTCTGGTGCTCCGGGCCCGCTCCGGCCGGGCCGGGCAAATCCAACGATCGAAGCGAAATCAGGACACGATAGCACATGACGGCACCGTCAGACCAAGGCCAGGCGCGTTACCTCCTTTTCGTCAGTTTGCAGCGCCGCCAAGCAGCCCGTTGCGTATCCACGAATAGCTGCACAGGCTGAACGGAAACCACCTGCTGGAGCGATGCGGCGGAGCGAAGCGTCGATGGCCTGACGAGAGGCCGCAAGGTCCCCCAGGACAGCTCGGCGAGGTCGATCGCCAAGAGCTATTGGCGATGCGGCGGAGCGAAGCGTCGATGGCCTGACGAGAGGCCGCAAGGTCCCCCAGGACAGCTCGGCGAGGTCGATCGCCAAGAGCTATTCGATGGCGGATCCCGGCGCGAGGTCTGCGAAGACCCGCGCCTGCTCAGTCCATGAATTTCGTCGGGAACCTTGAGCGGTTCACGTCTCCGATGATCGTCCACCCCTCTAATCAAAAAGGGGTAAGGAGGTGCTCCATGCGAGTTATAGGATTTGCTCACAGGCGGTGCGAATAATGACGCATCTGTAACAGGCCGCATCATCATGCGCCGGATCATTGCAAGCGGGTCGCACGGTTACCTGCCCATTCTGGGACGATCCGCGCCCCCGTGGATGACGGCGGCTGTGCTCGTGATCGCGTGCATGTCGGACACGCAGGCGTCCTCCGATCAAGCGCGACATCTGGGGGATGCACGATACGCGACGACTTCCGACAATATCGATTATCGCGGGATGGAAGGTCGCATTGAGTTTGCGGCGTTGCCGCTGCACCGCGAGGGTAATGACAAATCTATGCGGGTCGCGCAAGCAACGGCGATCGATAGTGGAGAAGTCCAGCAGTGTCCGGAAGTGGAGTTCCGCAGGCCGGAGCCACTGTTCGACGAACTCACCCTTGCACGACGCGATATCGAGCTGCTGCAGCGTCTCGAACAGGAGTACGACCGGGCCGAGCAGCTGGAACATGCGCTTGCAGCCGCGCGACGCGATGTCGAGACTCTGACGGCGCTCGCGACAAAGGCGAGCGGTGAAACCGCCGAGCCGAAGCAAGCCGCGGAAGGTGGCTCTGCGGAGTTGCGAAATTCCCTGCAACAGGAGCGGGATCAGGTCAGCCGGCTCGAGCAGGCGCTGGCGGCGGCGCGATACGACGTCGATTCGCAGACAGCGCTTGCGGCAAAGGCGAGCGACGAGGTCGCCCTGCTGAAGCAGGCCGCGGA
>NZ_JBFULT010000463.1:0-6022 GCF_054049755.1 Bradyrhizobium sp. P5_C11_2 | reverse complement strand
CAATGTGACCATCGGCCGGCACTGCCTGCTGGCGGCCCAGATCGGGCTGGCCGGCAGCCTGACCATCGGCGACAACGTGGCGCTGGGAGCGAAGGTTGGCATCAACAACCACCTCAAGATCGGGGATGGCGCCCAGGTGACGGCCATGAGCGGCGTCAAGGACGACATCCCGCCGGGCGGGCGCTGGGGCGGGTTTTTTGCCAAGCCGACCCGGCAGTGGTTCAAGGAGATTTTGGCGGTGGAACGCCTGGCGCGCGACAGCAAGGCCGAGCCGAAGCAGGAGGAACGGGAGTGACGGAGGAAGCACCGGTCAGGTTCGAGCTTGTGGACATCAACATGATCCTGCAAACGCTCCCGCACCGCTTTCCAATGCTGCTGATCGATCGCGTGATCAATATCCGCACCGATTACAGCGGCATCGGCATCAAGAACGTCACCTTCAACGAGCCGCCGTTCCAGGGCCATTTCCCGGATCGCCCGGTCTATCCCGGCGTGATGATGATCGAGGCGATGGCGCAGACCGCCGGCGTGATCGGCATCAAGTCGGTCGAGGGCACCGAGAAGCCGCGGGCGGTTTATTTCCTCACGATCGACAAGTGCAAGTTCCGCAAGCCCGTGATGCCCGGCGACACCATTGAGTACCACATGCGCTCGATCGGCCGCCGCAAGACCATGTGGTGGTTTCACGGCGACGCCAAGGTCAACGGCCAGGTCGTCGCGGAAGCCGACGTCGGGGCGATGCTGACGGACTGAGCGGGATCAGCTTCGCTGGATAGGCTGGCGCGTCCGGCAGTCGTAGCGGTCGCCAGCAACGTCGCGCCTGATATTTCGGTTGAAGAACTGGCCCATCGACGGYRCGYCCAGGAGGCKCTCGAYCGTCTCGGCCGSGACKCTGCAATAGCGGTCATAGCTGCCATTGATCGCGACGATGAGGTCCTGGTGCGCCCGGTCGTAGCAGACGCGCTGGAGCACCGTGCTGCGGGTGATGTCGCGGCACTCGAATGACTGGAGATCGACGGGCGGCCGTCCGGCGATCTCGACCGTCTCCGAGACGATCGGCGTCCCCATCAACTGTGCGAGCAGGATTGCCAAGGCTCTGACCATCGGACTTGAAGCTCCGCATGAACGCGTTGATCAGTTGCGAGGGCCGCCTCATCCGGCGCCTGAAACACCCCGAGATGATACGTCACTGGACAGAGCAGGCATAGTCGCGCTAACCACCGGAAAACGAAGCAACTTCAACACACAATCAGACCTTCTTGATAAGTAAGATTGCTTGATGAGCAAGATTGACCCCACCGCACGGGTGGCAGACGGCGCATTGATCGGCGAGGGTACCGAGATCGGGCCCTATTGCATCATCGGCCCGCATGTCGTGATCGGCAAAAACTGCAAGCTGATCGGACACGTGCATATCACCGCGCAGACCACGATCGGCGACGAGTGCACGATCTATCCGTTTGCATCGCTGGGCACGCCGCCGCAGTCGCTCAGCTATCGTGGCGAACTGACGAAGCTGACGATCGGCTCGGGCTGCACCATCCGCGAATCCGTGACCATGAACGCCGGGACGGTGGCCGGCGGCGGCATCACGGAGGTCGGCGACCGCAGCTATTTCATGAACTGCAGCCATGTCGGCCATGACTGCCATGTCGGCAATGACGTGATCTTCGCGACCTCGGCGACGCTCGGCGGTCATTGCGAGATCGGCGACTTCGTCTTCATCGGTGGTCTGTCCGCGGTGCACCAGTTCACCCGCATCGGCCCGCAAGTGATGGTCGGCGGCCTCTCGGGCGTGCGCGACGACGTCATCCCGTTCGGGCTGGTCAACGGCCAGTACGCGGCGCTGGAAGGCCTCAACCTGATCGGCATGAAGCGGCGCAAGTTCACCAAGCAGCGGCTCGCGACCGTGCGCGCGTTCTACCAGAAACTCTTCCACGGCCCCGGCATGTTCGCCGAGCGCCTCGAAGCGGTGCGGCCGCTCGCCGGCGAGGATCCCGCGATCGCCGAGATCCTCGACTTCATCGGCAAGGGCAAGCATCGCCCGCTCTGTCTTCCCGCCATCGAAAAGTGATCCTGGGATGGCCGCGGACATGACATCGGCGGCGGCAGGGATTGCATCGCCGGTCGGCGTGGTGGCAGGCGGCGGCGCGATGCCGTTCGCGGTTGCCGACTCGCTCGCCGCGCGCGGCATCACGCCGGTGCTGTTTCCGCTGCGCGGCGCCTGCGATCCCGCGCAGGTGGAAAAGTTCCGACATCGCTGGATCTCGGTCGGCCAGCTCGGCCGCGCGATGCGGCTGTTTCGCGAGGAGGGCTGCCGCGACCTGATCTTCATCGGCACCTTGGTGCGGCCTTCGCTCTCGGAGATCCGGTTCGACTTCACGACATTGCGGCTGCTCGGCAATGTCATCCGTGCCTTTCGCGGTGGCGACGATCATCTGCTGTCCGGCGTTGGGCGCATTCTCGAACAAGGCGGCTTTCGCATGGTCGGGATCAAGGACGTCGCGCCCGACCTCTTGATGCCCGAGGGCTGCATCAGCCGCGCCTGGCCGAGCGACACCAGGAAGACCGATATCGAGCGCGGCCGCGCGGTGCTGAGCGCGCTCGGTCCGTTCGACATCGGCCAGGCCGTCGTGGTGATCGACGGCCACGTGGTGGCGGTCGAGGATATCGAGGGCACCGACGCGCTGCTCGCGCGCGTCGCGCGCCTGCGCGAGGAGGGCCGTATCCGCGCGGCGACCGGGCGCGGCGTGCTGGTGAAGGCGCCGAAGAGCAGCCAGGATTTGCGCTTCGACCTGCCGACGATCGGCCCGCGCACCATCGAGCACGTCGCCGGCGCCGGCCTTGCCGGCATCGCCGTCATCGCCGGCAACACGATTGCCGCCGATCCACAGGCGATGATTGCGCTGGCCGACGCAAAATATCTCTTCGTCATCGGTCTGCCCGCGTGATGCAGGGGCGCGATCCGAAGCGGAAGATCTTCCTGATCGCGACGGAGGAATCCGGCGACCGGCTGGGCAGCGCGCTGATGAAGGTGCTGCGGCAGCGGCTCGGCGATGGCGTGCAGTTCGAGGGCGTCGGCGGCAGCACCATGGCGCGCGAAGGGCTGGTTTCGCTGTTCCCGATCGATGAATTGTCGATCGTCGGCTTCGCCGCGGTGGTGCAGCAACTGCCGAAGATCCTGCGGCTGATCCGCCAGACCGCGGATGCGGTGACGGAGGCCGCGCCCGATGCGCTCGTCATCATCGACAGCCCCGATTTCACCCATCGTGTCGCCCGTCGCGTGCGTGCGCGCAATCCGGCGATTCCGGTCGTCGATTACGTCTCGCCCTCGGTCTGGGCCTGGCGGCCGGGCCGGGCGCGCGCCATGCTCGGCTACGTCGATCACGTGCTCGGCCTGCTGCCGTTCGAGCCGGAGGAATACCGCAAGCTGCGCGGGCCGCCTTGCAGCTATGTCGGTCATCCCCTGATCGAGCAATTGCCGTCGCTGCGGCCGAACGCGCAGGAGCAGTCGCGCCGCGATGCCGAGYCGCCGGTCCTGCTGGTGCTGCCCGGCAGCCGCCGCAGCGAGATCCGGCATCATCTCGAAATGTTCGGTGCGACGCTTGGTCGATTGCAGGCCGAGGGCCGCGCCTTCGAACTGATGCTGCCGACCATGCCGCATCTCGAAGCCACCATCCGCGAGGGCGTGGCGAGCTGGCCGCTCAAGCCGCAGATCGTGGTCGGCGAAATCGAGAAGCGCGCCGCGTTTCGGATCGCCCACGCGGCGCTGGCGAAATCCGGCACGGTGACGCTGGAGCTCGCGCTGGCGGGCATTCCGATGGTGACGGCCTATCGCGTCAGCGCGATCGAAGCCTTCATCCTGCGCCGCGCGGTCAAGGTCTCCTCGGTGATCCTCGCCAATCTGGTGATCGGCAGGGAGGTCATTCCGGAGTTCTTGCAGGAGGACTGCACGCCGGAGAAGCTGGCGCCGGCGCTCGCCCAGGTGCTGACGGATTCGCCGCTGCGCCGGCAACAGGTCGAGGCGTTTGCGCAGCTCGACAGCATCATGTCAACCGGCAACAAGTCACCGAGCGTGCTCGCCGCCGACATCGTGCTGGCAACGATGCGCAAGGGGCGGCGGTAGCGGGATTCGTAGGGTGGGTTAGCGAAGCGTAACCCACCATGCTTCCGAATTTGCCGAACGAAGTCGGTGGGTTACGCCTTCGGCTAACCCACCCTACAATTTCCGCAAAAACAAAAACGGCGCCATCTTGCGATGGCGCCGTTTCGCAGGACACAGAAGTCCGAACTTACTTGCGATCCTTGATCGCGACGTAGTCGCGGCGGGTGACGCCGGTGTAGAGCTGGCGCGGACGGCCGATCTTCTGCTGCGGGTCCTCGATCATCTCGCTCCACTGGCTGATCCAGCCGACGGTGCGGGCGACCGCGAACAGCACGGTGAACATCGAAACCGGGAAGCCCATCGCCTTCAGCGTGATGCCCGAATAGAAGTCGACGTTCGGGTACAGCTTGCGGTCGATGAAGTACTGGTCGCTGAGCGCGATCTTCTCGAGCTCCATCGCCACCTTCAGCATCGGATCGTCGCCATGGCCGGTCTCCTTGAGCACGGCGTGACACATCTTCTGCATGATCTTGGCGCGCGGATCGTAGTTCTTGTAGACGCGGTGGCCGAAGCCCATCAGGCGGACTTCAGAGTTCTTGTCCTTCACCTTGGCGATGAACTCGGGGATCTTGTCCACGGTGCCGATCTCGGCAAGCATCGCGAGCGCGGCTTCGTTGGCGCCGCCATGCGCCGGGCCCCACAGGCAGGCGATGCCGGCGGCGATGCAGGCGAACGGGTTGGCGCCGGAGGAGCCGGYGATGCGCACCGTCGAGGTCGAGGCGTTCTGCTCGTGATCGGCGTGCAGGATGAAGATCTTGTCCAGCGCATCGGCCAGCACCGGATTGATCTTGTACTCCTCGCACGGCACCGCGAAGCACATGTGCAGGAAGTTCTCGGCGAACTTCAGCGAGTTCTTCGGATACACGAAGGGCTGGCCGATCGTGTACTTGTAGGCCATGGCGGCGAGCGTCGGGATCTTGGCGATCATCCGCATCGACGCGATCATGCGCTGCTTCGGATCGTTGATGTCGGTGCTATCGTGATAGAACGCGGCGAGCGCGCCGACGGAAGCCACCATCACCGCCATCGGGTGGGCGTCGCGGCGGAAGCCCTGGAAGAAGCGGGCCATCTGCTCGTGCACCATCGTGTGATGGATCACGCGGTCGTCGAAATCCTTCTTCTGCGCGGCGGTCGGCAGATTCCCGTAGAGCAGCAGGTAGCAGGTCTCGAGGAAGTCGCCGTTCTCGGCGAGCTGCTCGATCGGGTAGCCGCGGTATTCCAGGACACCGGCGTCGCCGTCGATATAGGTGATCTTGGACTGGCAGCTCGCGGTCGACGTGAAGCCGGGATCATAGGTGAAGAGGCCGGACTGGCCGTAAAGCTTGCCGATGTCGACGACGTCAGGCCCGACGCTGCCGCTCAGGATCGGAAGATCGAAATTCTTGTTTCCGACGGTCAGCGTTGCTGTTTTTGTGGATTTTGCGTCCATCGTAAGTCCCCGATGTATGGTGAAACGGGCCGGACCCGGAAGGCCCCGATGACATGGTGGGGGCAGGCCGGATGTTCCAGAAGGTACGGGGGAGATGGGTATATTATTGCTGTGTGCGCTGCAAGATGGCGCCGCGCATGCTCGACTTACGTCTAGCCTAGGCCCGATCGACATTCGGGATTCCCAAGTGGTTTGATCGCTGATTCATAGAGTTCCGTGATTCGACACGGAGCGGATGATGGCGGCGAAGCGATATGAGCTGACCGAGGCGCAATGGGCGAGGATCTCACCACTGCTGCCGGGGAAAGCTGGCGACCCGGGACGTACGGCTGCGGATAATCGTCTGTTCGTCAACGGATGTCTGTGGGTTTTGCGGTCGGGTGCACACTGGTGCGACCTGCCGGAGCGGTACGGCAAGTGGAAAACGG
>NZ_JBFULT010000462.1:0-6025 GCF_054049755.1 Bradyrhizobium sp. P5_C11_2 | reverse complement strand
ATCATGTAGAACACGGTGGTCTTGCCGGCGCCGTTCGGACCGAGCAGGCCGACGGCTTCGCCGCGGCGGACATAGATGCTGACGCCGCGCACCACCTGGCGGCTGCCAAAGCTCTTTTCCACGCTATGCACAGCCAGGAAGCCCGGCCGCTTCAGGAGCTGCGGCCCGCCTGAGCCGTTGGTGCCGGCTTTGGCCGGTTGAGCCGGCGGCTGGCGCGGCCGCGGCGGCTCGGCGTGGAACTGGTCCGGCGCGTAGCCCGGCTGATCCCGGGCGACTGGGGCTGCGTCCCGCAGCGGGCTGGTCACCAGGCCGCCGACGCTGTCACCGAGCGAGGTAATGTCCTGACGTGCAAATCCTGGCCGGCCGCGCTTGGCGGGGCGCCGACGGAACATGCTGAAGAGATCGACCATCCCCGCCTTCTAGCCTTTCGCGAAGCTCGCGCGATTTGCCGCGCCGGCCTCAGGATTCGCCGACGCAGCATGAATTAAGGGATGTCTCATGCCCAGTGAAACACGCCCGAAAAGCGGCGAACCCCGCTTCGAAAGCCCTGCGCGCTAAATACAGTCTCGCCGGGCAAGCTTCAACCTCGGATCGGGGGCATCCAGATCAAGCCTTTGAACTTCCTTTTGAAATTTACTTCTTGCCGGCACCGGGCAATTGCAGGGGCGATCCCGCGCCGGGTTTGGCCGGAGCGCCCGGACTACCCGATCCGCAATCATTGCCGCCGCCCTGCGGCAGCAAGGCCTGCACCCTGCCGCTGTCGGACTCCACACGCGACACCCCGGTCGTCATGTCGACCGCCAGCCGGTCGCCGCGCAGCACGTTCTTGCACTGCGTCAAGACCACACCCCCAAGCATGGTGATGAGATTGGTCTTGGTGTCGAACACGGCGGTCTCGCCGGTCACGACCTGGTCCTTCTGGGTGACCACGACATTGCCGCGCGCCTCCAGCCGCTTGATCGAGGAGCTGCCACCCGGGCCCGGCGTCGCCGACTGCATCGGCGCCGACTTCGCGCCCTTTGCGGCCGCGGTTTGCGCAGCCGCGGGCTGCGGCGTCGCCGGCTTGTCGCCGCCGGATTCGTAGAACACCACCAGCGTCTTCGAGGTCATGGTGGTGTCGCCCTGCACGACCTTCACATTGCCGGAGAAGGTCGCCTCCTTCTTCTTGTCGCGCATCTCCAGCGAGGCGGCTTCGATCTGGATCGGCTGATCGCGGTTCTGCGAAAAGCCCTGCATCGCGTTGGGCACACCTTGCATCGTGCTCTGCGCGAGCGCCGCGCCCGTTGCCACCAGCGCGACGAGGAGCGCGGCCGCGCTGACGATGGCGCTCCGCTTGTGTTCGCTGCGCGGAAAAAAAGTCGTCATGAAACTCATCTTGAATTGGCAGACTTGTTCTGAAGCGTGCGCGTCTTTGCCGGCGGCGCGGGCTCGGCCGGCACAGGCTGGGCGGCGGCGGGATCATCCAGCTTGTCCAGGTGCATCACCACATTGCCCTCGAAGCGAATGAGATCGCCGCCTTCCGTGATTCGCAGCCGATCCGCCGTCAGCGTTCCGTTGGTCAGCTTGACGTCGACATGCTCGTCCGAAGTGACCGTGCCCTTGCCCATGTCGACGAAAGCCGAGTTCAGCCGCGCCTCATAGCCGGTCGAGGTGCGCAGGAAGATGTCCTTGTGCAGGTCGAGCTGCTGCTGCTTGTTGTCGAACCGGCCGGTGCGGGCATCGAGGAACAAGGTCGATTGATCTTCCATCAGCACCTTTGCGCGCAGATCCGCGAGATCGACATGATCGGGGTCGGTGATGTCCTGCGTTGCGGTCTTGGCCCAGAGCTCATAGGGCCGCTGGTCCGGCGTGAAGCCGGACATATGCGGCGACTCCATGGTGATCCTGGTGCCGGTCACCACGAGGTTTCCGGCGTCGAGCTTCAGGGGGATCTGGAAGGGGTTCAGAAAGGTCGAGACGGCGACGATCGAGGCCATCGCCACCACCACCGTCGCCGGCACCGCGATGCGCAGAATCCGCACCAGGCGGCTGTGGCGCGCCGCGCGGGCAAACCGCGCCGCAAGCGCGGCGTCATAGGTTGGGTAGTGGGCCGAATTCACCTGGGCTCCTGAGGTGTCGCTCGCCTTCTCGGGTCAAACGCGCCAATCGAAAGTGGCGCATTGTACCCGGCACCGCCGAATTATGCAGCCTGCGACAGGCCGTTACGAAAGTGTCCGAAACGGGGCGCCCGCCCCAGCCTAACGGCCGCCCGACGTGTCAGGAATGCGCGAAAATGTCCTCTTCCTCCCAGCCCTGGAGGTCGAGCATGGCGCGGGTCGGCAGGAAGTCGAAACAGGCCTTCGCGAGCCCCGTGCGGCCCTCCCGCACCAGCATGGCATCCAGCCGCTCGCGCAGGCCGTGCAGATGCAGCACATCGGAGGCGGCATAGGCAAGCTGCGGCTCGGTCAGGCTGTCGGAGCCCCAATCGCTGGACTGCTGCTGCTTGGAGAGGTCGACATTGAGCACCTCGCGCACGAGGTCCTTGAGGCCGTGGCGGTCGGTATAGGTGCGGGTCAGGCGGGAGGCGATCTTGGTGCAGTAGATCGGCCCGGTCATGACGCCGAAGGTCTGGTACAGCACCGCAACGTCGAACCGCGCAAAGTGGAAGATCTTGGTGATCGCGGGATTGGCCAGCAGCGCCTTCAGGTTCGGCGCGTCGGTGTGGCCCTTGGGGATCTGCACCACGTCGGCGCTGCCGTCGCCCGGCGAGAGCTGCACCACGCAGAGCCGGTCGCGATGCGGGTTCAGCCCCATGGTCTCGGTGTCGATCGCCACCGCTCCGGTGTAGCGTGTGAGGTCGGGCAGGTCGCCGCGATGCAGGCGTACGGTCATGGCGTTTCAAAACCTCGGGTCGAATCGGTAGCGTCGGCACAACAGGCTAATCGGGATTGTCCGCGATGTATCCACTGGCGGCGGGCTGCGCAAGCGCCGGAGCAGCGTTTTGCAGGCCGTCAGATCGCCAAGAGCATGATGCAGATCATCGCCGCCACGGTGATGCGGCTGGCGCCATCGCGGAAGGTGTAGATGATGGGATCGTCCGGCATCTCGCGGCGATGCGCCATCATCAGGGCGCGGCCGAACCAGTACAGCAGCAGCGGGTTCAGGAGCCACAGCATCCAGGGACGGCTGTACAGCGGGGTCACGGCGGACGAGGACACGTAGAGCGAGAACACCGTCACCGCGTTCATGGCGCTCGCAGCCGCCATCGCGGCGATGACGTGCAGGTCGGTGATCCTGTAGTCGCGGTTGGAGGGATCGGCCAGGCCCGCGCCCTGGCGCATGCTGAGCTCGCTGAAGCGCTTGATCAGCGCCAGCGCGGTGAACACGAACAGCGAGAAGATCAGCAGCCATTCCGACAGCACCACGCCGACGCCGACGGCGCCCGCGACGATGCGCAGCGTATAGAGGCCGGCGAGCGTCACCACGTCGACCAGCATCTTGCGCTTGAGCACGAGCGAATAGGCGATGGTGGTGACGAGATAGGCGGCGAGCACGCCGAGGAATACGGGCGAGATACAGAGGCTGGCTGCGACCGCGAACAGCCACAGCGCAGGGATCGCGAGCAGCGCCGACGAGATCGGCAGGTCACCGGCCGCGAGCGCGCGATGGCGCTTGGTCGGGTGCTGGCGGTCGGCTGCGAGATCGAGCAGATCGTTCATCAGATAGGCGCCCGAGGCGCAGGCCGAGAACGCCAGAAACGCCAGCAGCGCAGAGCCGAGCGTCGCCAAGCCCATCTGATGCGCCGTGATCGCCGGCACGAACACCAGCGTGTTCTTGGCGTATTGGTAGACCCGCAGCGCCTTCGCCCAGGTCTTCAGGGTGGCGCGGCTGCCGCTGCCTTCGCTGATGCGCGCGATCGAAGCGCGATCGAACGGCAGCTTGTCGGCCGCGACGAGATCCGCCGGCGTAACGACGCCGTCGAAGCCGAGATGCGCGGCAATGCCCGCGGCATGATCGGCGAAGCGCCCGGCGACCAGATAGATCTTCTCGCCCCGCGCCCGCGCCGCCAGCGCCTGGTTCAGCACGCCGGGATCATAGGGCAGATGGGCGTAGTCGATGTCGGCCTGCGCCAGAATAGCCGTGAGCGCTGCCATGCCCGGGCGTCCGCCCGCGCCGAAGCGGGCAAGCATGCGGCCGGGGCTGGAGAACAGCGCCTCCATCAGCAGTTCCGAGCGCAGCAGCGCGCCTTCGAGATCAATGACGAGGGTCCGGGCCGGCGCCGGGATGGCCGACGGCTCGGGCGCGCTAGACTCGTACTGCCAGKCAGGCTGCTCCATCCGAAAACGCTCTGACTTACCGCAACATGACCGGCCCAAAGGCCGGGGCGGCCGGGGAGCAGGGAAATGGACGGCCGCGAGCCTAGGGCAGCATTCGCTAAAGGCGGCTTAATTCGGTTTAGCGGGGTGGGTGCGGGATGTCCGCGAGCCGGACCGTCCAGACCGGCGCCGAGTCGCCGAATCATGCGAATTCAAGATGAATTCGAACCCGATTCTTGCCTATGGTTCGATTCGACTGCCTCGCTCCAGTTGTTAAAAACAATATTGACTAGGAGAGGACGAGCCATCTAGTTAGGCTTTGAAAAATCTACCCTTTTTCTACTTACCCAATCGACCACATCACACTAAGTTCTTCAACCTTTGGCTGCGGCATCTTTGCTTCCCACCTCGCAGCGTGTTTCAGTCATTCCTCGAGGGAAGCGCTTGAAATAGAAGTTATGAGCGACGACCTGATTAACCCGACGTTCAAGACCTTGAGAAGGCGGACCATCGAATTGGCGGCAACGACCTCTTGCAACGATCCGGATGCCGACGCGCTCATACTATTCTATGCTGCAGAATGCGGTCTCAAGGCCTTGTACATGTCGGTCAATTCGCTGAAATTGGCGTCCGACGACAATGGCGCTCGTGGTTCGGCGCGTTCATTTGGTCATCGATTAGATTATCTAATTGCAGAGTTGAAGATAGCGCCAAAAGATCTTCCAAGCAGACCATCGACTCTAAAACTCAAGTCTGGTGACGCGATCAATGTCCGACATCTCCATGAAGCGTGGAGATACGGCGACAAGATACAAATGCACGCTGACGTCGTAACGTGGTTAAAGTGCGTTTTGAAGTTTGTGCGTGAAAGGCTCTAATGACCGACGTAGCTGAAGAACAAGCAGAACGAGCACCTTCCGGACGGGAGCCGATCACGTGGATCGATGTCGCTCGTAAGCTTTCGACCTTGGAGCCAGTCTCGACAGAGTGGGACCAGCGACCGAAATGTCTTGTACGAGCACAGGTTGATTGGACGGGCATAATCCTTGAAGTCCAAAACAACGTGAATCAGGAAACCATCCTGAAGTGGTTGGCCAGCGTATTCCCATCCCGAGTGGAAAACGGTGCGAATGGTGCTTCGCCTTACTTGCGATTGGATGGCCCAGCATATGCCGAAAAGCTCCCAATTGAGATCGAAGTTCGCACTGACATTGATGGAGTTGCGCTCCCATTCCTGGGATCAATCGATTCGCGGATAAGCTTGGATGATAGCCCCTATCGTCCGCATTCTCTCAGTGTTCCCATTGTCGCCTGTCACTCCGTAAAGGGCGGAACTGGCCGCACAACTATTGCCGTAGCCACGGCCAAATACTGGCAGTCGAAGATCTCCAAGCCTATCTTGCTAGTCGACGCGGATTTGGAGGCTCCAGGCATCAGCTATCTATTCCGTCATGTTAGGAGCGAAACGCGCATCGCCTTAGAGGATTTGATCGCGCTAGCGCATTCTGATGAAAGTGAGGGGTACGCGAAGACGATAGAATTTGCCGCGGCCCGTTTGGCTGATCACAAGCTTGACGACGGAATTGTTGTACTTCCGTTACGTCGCGACCTCGACGAACTAGCAAGCTCGTCGCTTCGAGCGGAGCATCTTTCCACTTCCAGCCATCCATTTGCTCTTTCAGAACTGCTCGGACGCTTGGCCGCAGCAAGTGGTTGCGGCGGTGTCGTCG
>NZ_JBFULT010000461.1:0-6042 GCF_054049755.1 Bradyrhizobium sp. P5_C11_2 | reverse complement strand
GTGCAAGCTATGGCCAAAGCCGCCTCGAAGCCCAATAAAACTCCAGCGAAAATGCCAGCGAAATCAAAGTCCTCCGCCACGGCCAAAGCCGCGCCGGCGGCCCGCAAGGTGCTTGCCAAGAGCGCCCCGAAGCCGGTCGCCAAACCCGCTGCCAAACCCGCTGCCAAGCCGGCCACGAAGCCTGCCGCGAAGGCCGCGACCAAGTCGGTTGCGCCGAAGGTTGCCGCCAAGGCAGCACCAGCCAAGGCAGCACCAGCCAAAGCAGCTCCAGCCAAGGCAGCGCCAGCCGTGATCAAGGCCGGCAAGTGGGTCTTCACGTTCGGTGACGGCAAGGCCGAGGGCAAATCCGAGCTGCGCGACCTGCTCGGCGGCAAGGGCGCCAACCTCGCCGAGATGGCCAATCTGGGGCTGCCGGTGCCTCCGGGCTTCACCATCCCGACCTCGGTTTGCACCTATTTCTACGCGCACGACAAAACCTATCCGAAGGAATTGCAGTCGCAGGTTGAGAAGGCGCTGGACTATGTCGGCAAGTTGACCGGCAAGATCTTCGGCGATGCCAAGAACCCGCTGCTGGTGTCCGTGCGCTCCGGCGCGCGCGCCTCGATGCCGGGCATGATGGACACCGTGCTCAATCTCGGCCTCAACGACCAGACCGTGGAAGCGTTGTCCGAACTGTCGGGCGACCGCCGCTTCGCCTATGACAGCTATCGCCGCTTCATCACCATGTATTCCGACGTGGTGCTCGGTTTCGAGCATCATCACTTCGAGGAAATCCTCGACACCTTCAAGGACAGCCAGGGCTACACGCTCGACACCGATCTGTCCGCCGAGGACTGGGTCGACCTGGTCGGCAAGTACAAGGATGCGGTCGCACGCGAGACGGGCAGGGATTTTCCGCAGGATCCGCACGACCAGCTCTGGGGCGCGATCGGAGCTGTGTTTTCATCCTGGATGAACGCGCGTGCGGTGACCTACCGCAAGCTGCATGACATTCCGGAATCCTGGGGCACCGCGGTCAACGTGCAGGCCATGGTGTTCGGCAACATGGGCGAGACGTCGGCGACCGGCGTTGCCTTCACCCGCAACCCCTCGACCGGCGAGAGCAAGCTCTACGGCGAGTTCCTGATCAACGCGCAGGGCGAGGACGTGGTGGCGGGCATCCGCACGCCGCAGGACATCACCGAAGAGGCGCGCAAGGAATCCGGCTCCGACAAGGCGTCGATGGAAGCGGCGATGCCGGAGGCCTTCAAGGAGCTGACGCGGATCTACACGCTGCTCGAGAAGCACTACCGCGACATGCAGGACATGGAGTTCACGGTCGAGCAGGGCAAGCTGTGGATGCTCCAGACCCGCGGCGGCAAGCGCACCGCCAAGGCGGCGCTGCGCATCGCGGTCGAGCTTGCCAATGAGGGCCTGATCACCAAGAAGGAAGCGGTGATGCGGATCGATCCGGCCTCGCTGGATCAACTGCTGCATCCGACCATCGATCCCAACGCCAAGCGCGACGTGATCGCGACCGGCCTGCCGGCCTCGCCTGGAGCTGCCTCCGGCGAGATCGTGTTCTCCTCGGATGAAGCGGCCAAGCTCCAGGGCGACGGACGCAAGGTCATCCTGGTCCGCATCGAGACCAGCCCCGAGGACATCCACGGCATGCATGCCGCCGAAGGCATCTTGACCACCCGTGGCGGCATGACCTCCCACGCCGCCGTGGTCGCGCGCGGCATGGGCAAGCCCTGCGTCTCCGGCTGCGGCACCATCCGCGTCGATTACGGCCGCGGCACCATGAGCATCGGTTCGCGCACCTTCAAGACCGGCGACGTCATCACCATCGACGGCTCGCTCGGCCAGGTGCTGGCCGGCCGCATGCCGATGATCGAGCCGGAGCTCTCCGGCGAGTTCGGCACGCTGATGAAATGGGCCGATCAGGTCCGCAAGATCGGCGTCCGCGTCAACGGGGATACGCCGGAGGACGCCCGCACCGCGATCAAGTTCGGCGCGGAAGGCATCGGCCTGTGCCGCACCGAGCACATGTTCTTCGAGGAGACGCGCATCCGCACGGTGCGCGAGATGATCCTCTCCGAGGACGAGCAGTCGCGCCGCGCCGCGCTGGCAAAACTGCTGCCGATGCAGCGCGCCGACTTCGTCGAGCTGTTCGAGATCATGAAGGGCCTGCCCGTCACGATCCGTTTGCTCGATCCGCCGCTGCACGAGTTCCTGCCGCACACCCATGCCGAGGTCGAGGAAGTGGCGCGCGCCATGAACACCGATCCGCGGCGTCTGGCCGACCGCGCGCGCGAGCTGTCGGAGTTCAATCCGATGCTCGGCTTCCGCGGCTGCCGCATCGCGATCGCCTATCCGGAGATCGCCGAGATGCAGGCGCGTGCGATCTTCGAAGCCGCCGTCGAGGCCGAGAAGCGCACCGGCAAGGCCGTCGGCCTCGAGGTGATGGTGCCGCTGATCGCGACCAAGATGGAGCTCGACCTCGTCAAGGCGCGCATCGACGCCACCGCGAAGGCGGTGATGCAACACACCAACACCAAGATCGCCTATCAGGTCGGCACCATGATCGAGCTGCCGCGGGCCTGTCTGCTCGCGGCCGAGATCGCGGAATCGGCGGAGTTCTTCTCCTTCGGCACCAACGATCTGACGCAAACCACCTACGGCATCAGCCGCGACGACGCCGCGAGCTTCCTCGGGACCTACGTGTCCAAGGGCATCCTTCCGGTCGATCCCTTCGTGGCGCTCGACCAGGAAGGCGTCGGCGAGCTGGTCAAGATCGGCGTCGCGCGCGGCCGCAAGACGCGCGCCTCGCTCAAGGTCGGCATCTGCGGCGAGCACGGCGGCGATCCCGCCTCGGTCGCCTTCTGTCACGCGATCGGCCTCGACTACGTCTCCTGCTCGCCCTACCGCGTCCCGATCGCGCGCCTCGCCGCCGCGCAGGCCGCGCTCGGCAAGGCCGTCGCGAGCCAGGCGTAAGCCGAAGCGCAGCAGGATTGAGTTGAGAGAGGCGGGGCTTTGGCCCCGCCTCTTTCATTTGAGACACTGGTGTTGTTGCGAGTGCTAACCACACACTCGCTGTCATCGCCCGCGAAGGCGGGCGATCCAGTACGCCGAGACGGCTGTGATGAACCGATGAGCCGCGGCGTACTGGATGCCCCGCCTTCGCGGGGCATGACAGCGGATGTTGTTGCAACAACGGGAACTCATCACGCGTCCCGTAATGATACGTGCGCGCAAGGGTTCCTTCACCATTCGCGTTGACCGCTTGTTTACCGTTTCACGTCGGCGGAAATTTACCAAGGCACGCAATCGCCCCGTGAAAACACCTGCGATTGCTTGTGTGTGCCGCGTGCGCAACGTCGATTAACGCCCCGGCAACCTAAATTAGATACTCACGATAAAGATCGAATTGCACGGATGTACTGCGGTTCGATTTTTCTGGCGTAAGCGTAGCGTGAGCGTATCGATGTTTGTGTTGCGTAACCATCCGAAGGGCGCGCGGTTCGCGTCCTTCGGCATCGGTCTCTGCATCTTCGCATTGATGCCGAGAGAGACCGGCTATCAGGACATTGCTTCGCTGCTGGCGCGTCAGCCCGGCGTCGCCGAGCGCTGGCAGAAGCAGGTGTTTTCCGCGGCGTCCTCCATCCAGCTCGCCACCTACAGCTTTGCCCGCCCGATCGGCACGTCGGTTCCGCAGAGCGCGATGGTTCGCCTCGCGAGCCTCGACGGCCGCGACATCACCGGAACCGTCACGCGCAATCCGACGCTCCAGGCGCCGACGCGTTACCAGGCCTCCGACTTTCCCAAGGTCGATCGCTCCATGAAGGGTGATCGCCTCGCAACCGTTGCACCCACGCAGGCCCCCGAGACGGCGGCGCCGTCCGTTGCTCCTGCGCAGCCGGATCCTGCGACATCCAACAGCTCGGTGTTCGGCGCCAAGACCGTCGCGTTACCGCAAGCCATGTCGCCGGAGTCCGCGGCCGCGCTCGATCCCGAGCTCGCGGAAGCGCTGCGCGCGCCGCCCCTGCCGCAATATTCCAGCGCGCCCCAGGCCAGCGACACCGCGCGCTCGCTCGCGGTTCAGCCACTCGAGGCGTTGAAGCGGGCCGCCGCGCCGGCGGCGCCGCCGCGCGATCCCTTCAGCGTCAAGACCTCGAACCTGTTCTTCGGCAGCTCCTCGCTCGGCGGCTCGCTCGAGAGCATCGAGAGCTGGCAGCCCGGTGCCGAGCCGTTGATCGTGATGCCGGATCCCGACATGAAGGTGACGGCCTCGCTGACGCCGCCGTCGGAGGACATTGCCAAGGACATCGAGAGCGGCGAGAGCGTCGCGCCCAAGGGCGAGGTCAACGCCGACAACCAGCGCGCCAGATCGCCGGCCGAGCGGCTCGCGCTCGACGACAAGTCGCGCGCCAAGTCCGAGAAGTGCCTGGCCGAAGCCGTCTATTTCGAAGCCCGCGGCGAAGCGGTGCGCGGCCAGATCGCAGTCGCGCAGGTCGTGATGAACCGCGTGTTCTCCGGCAAATATCCCGACACCGTGTGCGGCGCGGTCTATCAGAACAAGCACCGCCATTTCGCCTGCCAGTTCACCTTCGCCTGCGACAACAACGCCGACGTGATCCGCGAGCCCGAGATGTGGGAACGCGCCAAGAAGATTTCGAAGGCGATGCTCGACGGCCAGATCTGGCTGCCCGAAGTCGGCAAATCCACCCACTACCACGCCTATTGGGTGCGTCCGTCCTGGGTCGCCGAGATGAAGAAGATGTACAAGACCGGCGTCCACACCTTCTACCGGCCGCGCAACTGGGGCGACGGCAGCGAGGAACCGAGCTGGGGCACGCCGGCGCAGACCGCCGCGCTCTCGGCCGAGCTCGCCCAGGAAGCCAGGAGCTCCGCCGAGATGGGCGTGAGCGAGCGACGGTAGTCTTCCTTACCTCTCCCCGCTTGCGGGGAGAGGTCGGATCGCTTTAGCGATCCGGGTGAGGGGTACAGGTCTCTCGACAATCGCATTTGCGGAGAGAGGCCCCTCACCCCAACCCTCTCCCCGTAAGAACGGGGGGAGGGAGTAGACCGCCTCACGCCGCGATATCCAGCGCGCAGTCGAAATTCGCCGCCGAATGCGTCAGTGCGCCCGCCGACGCGTAGTCGACGCCGGTCGCCGCGATGGCCGCGATCGACTCCAGCGTGACGCCACCGGACGCCTCCAGCGCGACGCGGCCCTCCGAAAGCCGCACCGCTTCGCGCAGCGTCGCGACGTCCATGTTGTCGAGCAGCACGGCGTCGGCAAATCCGGTGTCGAGCACCTCGCGCAATTGCGCCAGCGTGTCCACCTCGATCTCGATCTTGACGAGATGGCCGGCATGGGCGCGGGCGCGCTCCAGCACGGGGCGGATGCCGCCGGCGACCGCGATGTGGTTGTCCTTGATCAGGATCGCATCGTCGAGGCCGAAGCGGTGGTTGAAGCCGCCGCCGCAGCGCACCGCATATTTCTCCAGCGCCCGCAATCCCGGCGTCGTCTTGCGCGTGCAGCAGATGCGCATTCTTGTGCCTTCGGTTCGCGCCACATAGTCCGCCGTCAGCGTTGCGACGCCGGACAGCCGGCCGACGAAATTCAGCGCGGTCCGCTCCGCCGTGAGAATGGCGCGCGCCGGGCCCGAGATCGTCAGCACGTGCTGCCCGCGGGCGACGCGCGCGGCGTCGCGGACTTGTGCGCGCACCTCGATGTCGGGCGAGAGCTTTTGCAGCGTCGCCAGCGCCAGCGGCAATCCGGCGATCACGCCAGACTGGCGCGCGACCAGGATCGCTTGCGCTTTTGTTGCTTCGGGAATTGTCGCGAGTGAGGTGATATCGCCGGCGCGGCCGAGATCCTCATCGAGCGCGCGATGCACGGCCTCGTCGATCGCGAGCGGGGACAGGAAGGCATCGGGATTGAGCAGAGAGGTCGGGGTGATCATCGAAGGCTCCATCAGGCGATCATGGGTTGCGCGGTGCGCGGCAGCGGGCGGTCGATGAGGCTTTCCGCCACCTCGCGCGCCGCAGTGAGCG
>NZ_JBFULT010000460.1:0-6063 GCF_054049755.1 Bradyrhizobium sp. P5_C11_2 | reverse complement strand
GTCGAGACCAAGTCGATTGGTGTAGTCGGGACCGATCGGAAGTATCGCACCTATCTGAGCGATCCAGACATGGTGTGGCCGGACGGGATTACTGCCTCTGCCGACGGGTACATGTACGTGTCCGCGTCTCAGGTATCCGCAGCCGCCATGTTCCATGGCGGAAAGGCGGAAAACAAGACGCCGTATCTGATCTATCGGTTCAAGCCGATCGCAGCAGGCTATATCTCACGCTGACGGCGAGAGCGACGACCCCGGCAAGGGACAGCCGGGGTCGGAAACTATCTCAGCGTTCTTCGCTGGTCGCGTTGGCGCTCGCGAGCCGCTTGACGCGCGGCGACAGCACCGAGATCTGCGCAGGCGAGGCGGGCATGCCCGCGACGATCATCGCGGGCGCGGCCGACTGCTCCTCGACGCCGGCGCCGCCGAGGACCTGGACTTGCGTCGCCGAGATCGGAAACGACGTCACTTCGTAGGAGGGAAGCTCGGTGGCGAATGCACCGGACGAGCTCGCAATCATCGTGCCGAGAACGGCAATCATCGAAAGAACGCGCATGGGAAAATCTCCGTGGAAGATGGCAATCGGAGGTTTGGTCGCGGCGAGGACGCGACAGGTTCGCTCGTATGCGAACGTTCGGTCACCGTCGGCGGAGATATTTGGTTGCGTGATTCGCGCGCAATGAAGCGAAGACGAAATGCTTCGCTGAAGTGTTTCAGGATTGTTTCGCCGCCGCCGGCCTTCAGGTCACCGGCGCCGGATTGAACAGCGTCAGGTCGTTGTGGATGCCCCAGCGGTCCGACCACGGCTTGATACGGCCGCTGGCGACATCCAGGATCAGGCGGAACAGGTCCCAGCCGGTTTCCTCGATGGTCTGCTCGCCGGTGGCGATGCGGCCGGCGTCGAAATCGATCAGGTCCTTCCAGCGCCGTGCCAGCTCGCTGCGGGTCGCGACCTTGATGACGGGCGCTGCCGCAAGGCCGTAAGGCGTGCCGCGGCCGGTGGTGAACACCTGCAGCGTCATGCCGGAGGCGAGCTGGAGCGTGCCGCAGATGAAGTCGGAGGCGGGGGTGGCCGCGAACAGCATGCCCTTCTGCGTCGCCTTCTCGCCGGGTGCGAGCACGCCGGTGATCGCGGATGAGCCGGACTTGACGATCGAGCCCAATGATTTTTCGACGATGTTGGCGAGCCCGCCCTTCTTGTTGCCGGGCGTGGTGTTGGCGCTGCGGTCGGCGCCGCCGCGGGCCAGATAGGAGTCGTACCAGGCCATCTCGCGCACCAGCGCGCGGCCGACGTCTTCATTGATGGCGCGCCGGGTGAGCAGCTGGATCGCATCGCGCACCTCGGTGACTTCCGAGAACATCACGGTGGCGCCGGCGCGCACCAAGAGGTCGGCGGCGAAGCCGACGGCGGGGTTCGCGGTGACGCCGGAGAAGGCGTCGCTGCCGCCGCATTGCAGGCCGATCACGAGGTCGGACGCCGGGCAGGTCTCGCGGGTGCGCGCGTTGAGGATCTTCAGGCGCGCCTCGGCCTGGGTCATGATGGCGTCGACGATGGCGCCAAAGCCGTCGAAGGCCTCGTCCTGCATCCGCACGATGGCATCGCTGATCCCTTCCGGCACCAGCCGCTCGGGCGCGAGCTTTTCGCATCCCAGGCTGATGACCAGAATCTCGCCGCCGAAATTCGGGTTGAGCGCGATGTTTTGCAGCGTGCGGATCGGAACCACCGCATCGGGGGCATTGATCGCGACGCCGCAGCCATAGGCGTGGGTCAGCGGTACGACGTCATCGACGTTCGGATACTTTGGGAGCAGCTCGGCGCGGATGCGCTTCACCGCATATTCCATCGTGCCCTTGACGCATTGCACGGAGGAGGAGATGCCGAGGATGTTCTTGGTGCCGACCGAGCCGTCCGGATTGCGGAAGCCTTCGAAGGTGAAACCTTCGAGCGGCGGCAGGGGCGCGGGCACGGCGGTCGAGATTTCGAGCTTGTCCAGCGCTGGGGCCTCCGGCATGCGGATGCGCGCCTCGTCCACCCATTCACCGGCCAGGATCGGCGAAAGCGCGTAGCCGATCACCTCGCCGTAGCGGATGATCGGCTGGTCTTGTGCGATGTCGACCAGCGCCGTCTTGTGCCCCTGCGGCACGAAGGCGCGCAGCGTCAGCCCGCAGGCAAAGCGGGAGCCGGCGGGGAGCCCGAAATCATTGACCACGATCGCGACATTGTCGCGCTCGTTGAGCTTGATGTAGCGGGGCTGCTCTTTCGCTGCGACTGACTGGTCCATTGGCTTTGCCTCAGAAGCTGAAGTCGTAGGGTGGGCAAAGGCGCAACGCGCCGTGCCCACCATGCTTCACACCGAACGTAAGCGGTGGGCACGCTTCGCTTTGCCCACCCTACGATATCTTCCCCGTGGTTAACCCGGATAGGTGTAGGCCGTCTTCACGGTCGTGTAGAACTCGCGCGCATAGGAGCCCTGCTCGCGGGCGCCGTAGCTCGAGCCCTTCCGGCCGCCGAACGGCACGTGATAGTCGACGCCGGCGGTCGGCAGATTGACCATCACCATGCCGGACTCGCTGTTGCGCTTGTAGTGCGAGGCGTATTTCAKGCTCGAGGTGCAGATGCCGGAGGCGAGGCCGAACTCGGTGTCGTTGGAGATCGCCAGTGCCTCGTCGTAGTCCTTGGCGCGGATCACTGCGGCGACGGGGCCGAAGATCTCCTCACGCGCGATGCGCATGTTGTTGTTGGCCTCGGTGAACAGCGCCGGCTGGAGGTAGTGGCCGGGCGTCTCGCGCTTGAGCAGTTCGCCGCCGAAGGCAAGCTTGGCGCCCTCGTCCTGGCCGATCTTGATGTAGCGCAGGTCCTGGTCGAGCTGGCTCTGGTCGACCACCGGGCCGATATGCACGCCGGCCTTGAGCGCGTCGTCGACCGACAGCCCCTTCAGGCGCTCGGCCACCGCCGCGACGAAGCGGTCATGGATGCCTTCGGTCACGATCAGGCGCGAGGAGGCGGTGCAGCGCTGGCCGGTGGAGAAATAGGCGCCGTTGACGGCGACCTCGACGGCGGTCTTGAGATCGGCGTCGTCGAGCACCACCAGCGGGTTCTTGCCGCCCATCTCGAGCTGGAACTTCTTCATCGGGTTCGAGAGCACGCAGGCCTGCGCGATCTTGCGGCCGGTCTGCACCGAGCCGGTAAAGGAGATCGCGGCGACATCCGGATGATCGAGCAGGGTCTGGCCGACCACCGAGCCGGAGCCGACCACGAGGTTGAACACGCCTGCCGGAATGCCGGAGCGGGTGATGATCTCGGACAGCGCATGTCCCGAGCCCGGCACCAGTTCGGCCGGCTTGAACACGACGGTGTTGCCGTAGCAGAGCGCGGGCGCGATCTTCCAGGCCGGAATCGCGATCGGGAAATTCCAGGGCGTGATCATGCCGATGACGCCGACCGGCTCGCGGGTGAGCTCGACGTCGAGGCCGGGACGGACGGAAGCGCCCTTTTCGCCGATCAGGCGCAGCGCTTCGCCGGCGAAGAACGCAAAGATCTGGCCGGCGCGGGCGACCTCGCCGATGCCCTCGGGGAGCGTCTTGCCTTCCTCGCGGGCGAGCAGGCGGCCGAGCTCTTCCTTGCGGGCGAGGATTTCGAGGGAAATCTTGTTCAGCGCGTCATAGCGCACCTGTGGCGTCGACTGCGCCCAGGCGGGGAAGGCGGCTTTCGCGGCGGCGATCGCCTTCTCGGTCTGCGCCTTGTCGGCCTTGGCGTACTCGCCGACGAGGTCGTTGGTGTTGGAGGGGTTGATATTCTTGGTGACGCCGGAGCCGTCGACCCACTCGCCGCCGATGAAGTTCTTCAGGATTGCCGTCATCTATCGTCCTCCGAATTTTCTAACGCACGAGGCACGGGCGCTTGTCGTCAAACGTCCAGCCCGGGATCAAGTCCTGCATGGCAATAGCGTCATCCCGGGCGCCAAGTCCATGCTGCTTGTAGAGGTCATGCGCGGCTTCGATGGCTGCCCGGTCGATTTCGATGCCCAGGCCCGGCCTGTCGGGCACCGCGATCTTGCCGCCGGTGATCCGGAGCGGCTCCCTGGTCAGCGCCTGGCCATCCTGCCAGATCCAGTGGGTGTCGATCGCGGTGACCTTGCCGGGGGCGGCGGCGCCGACATGGGTGAACATGGCGAGCGAAATGTCGAAATGGTTGTTGGAGTGCGAGCCCCAGGTCAGGCCGTTGTCGCGGCAGGTCTGGGCGACGCGCACCGAGCCCTGCATGGTCCAGAAATGGGGGTCGGCGAGCGGAATGTCCACCGCGCCGAGGCGCAGCGCATGGGAGAGCTGCCGCCAGTCGGTGGCGATCATGTTGGTCGCGGTCGGCAGGCCGGTGGCGCGGCGGAACTCGGCCATGATCTCGCGGCCGGAGAAGCCGGCCTCGGCGCCGCAGGGATCCTCGGCATAGGCGAGGATGCCGTGCATGTCCTTGCAGAGGCCGATTGCCTCGTCGAGCGACCAGGCGCCGTTGGGGTCCAGGGTGACGCGGGCGTTGGGGAAGCGTTTTGCGATCGCGGTGACGGCCTCGATCTCCTGCTCGCCGCGCAGCACGCCGCCCTTGAGCTTGAAGTCGGCGAAGCCGTAGTGGTCGTGGGTGGCTTCCGCAAGCCGCACCACCGTCGCCGGCGTCATCGCCTCCTGGTGGCGCAGATTGAACCATTCCGGCTTGCCGGTCTCACCCTTGACGTAATCGAGCTTGCTCTTGCGCCGGTCGCCGACGAAGAAGAGATAGCCGAGCGTCTCGACGCTGTTGCGCTGCTGGCCCTCGCCGAGCAGCGCCGCCACGGGGAGCCGGAGATGCTGGCCGAGCAGGTCGAGCAGCGCGGACTCCACCGCGGTGACGGCATGGATCATCACGCGCAGGTCGAATGTCTGCTTGCCGCGGCCGCCGGCGTCGCGGTCGGCGAAGGCGGTGCGGATGTCGGCCAGGATGTTGTTGAGCGCGCCGACGGTCTTGCCGATCACGAGATCGCGTGCGTCCTGGAGCGTCTGCCAGATCTTCTGCCCGCCGGGCACCTCGCCGACGCCGGTGTGACCGGCATTGTCGGTGAGGATGACGATGTTGCGGGTGAAGAACGGCGCATGTGCGCCGCTCAAGTTGAGGAGCATGCTGTCGCGGCCCGCGACCGGGATCACCTGCATCGATGTGACGACCGGTGCACCAGAGACGTCAGTCTGGGCCATCGCACGCTCCTCCCTGTTGTCGTCTGTTATTCTGCCGCCTGTTGTGTCGATCGAATGGCGGGCAGATTTTTCACCAACGCGGTCAGTTCCGCGACCTCCTGCTCGGTGAGGTCGGTGAGCGGCGGGCGGACCGGGCCGGAATCGCGGCCGATCACCTTCATGCCGGCCTTGATGATCGAGACCGCATAACCCTTCTTGCGGTTGCGGATCGCGATCAGCGGCAGGATGAAATCCTTCAGACCGGCATGGATCGTCTCATGGTCGCGCTTGCGCACGGCGGCGTAGAAATTGATGGCGAATTCCGGAACGAAGTTGAACACCGCCGAGGAATAGGTCGTCACGCCCATGTCGAGATAGGGCAGCGCGAAGGTCTCCGCGGTCGGCAGGCCGCCGATATAGGTCAGGCGATCGCCGAGCTTGGTGTAGACGCGGGTCATCAGCTCGATGTCGCCGATGCCGTCCTTGTAGCCGACCAGGTTCGGACAGCGCTCGGCGAGGCGGGCGAGCGTGTCGGGCTGGAGGATGGCGTTGTCGCGGTTGTAGACGATGACGCCGATCTTCACGGAAGCGCAGACCGCCTCGACATGGGCGGCAAGGCCGTCCTGCTCGGAATGGGTGAGATAGGGCGGCAGCAGCAACAGGCCGTCGGCGCCGGCCTTTTCCGCGCCGATCGCGATCTCGCGCGCGATCGCGGTGCCGTAGCCGGTGCCGGCGAGCACGGGCACGCGGCCCTTGGTCTCGTCGACGGCGATCTTGACCACCTGCGGGACCTCGGTCGGCGTCAGCGAGAAGAACTCGCCGGTGCCGCCGGCGGCGAACAGACCAGCGACGTCATAGCCGCAC
>NZ_JBFULT010000459.1:0-6065 GCF_054049755.1 Bradyrhizobium sp. P5_C11_2 | reverse complement strand
TCGCCAGCACCGCCTGGTGCGCGAAGGTGCGCATCAAGGCGGTGACGCTGCTTTCGAACTCGCCGCTGGCGCGGCGCAGCACCACCAGCGAGCCGAGCGTGCCCTGCTGGTCCACCAGCGGCACCACCAGCACCGCGTGGAAGCCGGCTTCGATCGCGGCGTCCCGCAGCGGCTGCTCGGCGGCCTGGTCGAGATCGGGAAGCGCGATCGGCTCGCAGCTCGCCGCCGCATCGCTCAGGATGTTCTGGCCCTCGTCGATCGTGACATGGGCGCCTTCGGCCGATTTGTCGATGCCGCTGGCTTCGACCAGGTTGAACCGGCGCGTTTCGGCATCGTAGCCGTAGATCACCACCGCATCGGCATGGGTGATCTCGATCGCGCGCGCCGCGATCGTCGGCAGCACGGCGTTGAGATCGAGCGAGGAGGCGACCGCGCGGCCGACCTCTTCCAGCACCTTGAGCTCGTTGATCGACTGCGCGAGATCGCGCGTGCGTTCCTCGACCTTGGTCTCCAGGTCCGAATAGGTCTCCTGGATCTGGCCGGCCATGCGGTTGAACTGTCCGGCAAGGTCTTCCAGCTCGTCGGAGGTGTGCACCTCGATGCGATGGCTGAAGTCGCCTTCGCCGAGCTTGTGCGCGCCGTCGCGCAGCGCGGTGATCGGGATGATCATGCGGCGGGCGAGCAGCGTGCCCGCGAGGATCGCGACCATCAGGCCCATGCCGATCAGCAGCGCGATGCGCACGAGCTGGTCGCGGATCGGCGTCAGCGCCTGGGTGGTCGGCTGTTCGAACAGCACGCTCCAGCCGAGTTTCGGCACGACGCTCGCGGCGGTCAGCACCGAATGGCCGTTGAAGTCGGTGCCGGACGTGTCGGGCGCGCGGCCGGGCGCGATGGCGGCGGCGACCTGCGGCAGCTTCGACAGGTCCTTGCCGATGTCGGGCCCCCTCGGCGACGCCGCGAGCACGCGGCCGCGCGGATCCACGACATAGGCGAAGGCGGCCTTGCCGACCTGGGCATCGGACAGGGAGTCGGAGAGGAAGCTGAGATCGATCTCGGCCACGGTGACGCCGGCGTTGAAGCCGGAATGCGCCACCGAGATCGACATGACCGGCCTTTGATCGACGAAATAGGCCGGCGCGTAGCTGACGCCGCGGGCGACGGTGTCGGTGAAGCGCATGTCGCGGGAGAGGTCGGCGTTGCCGCCGGTCGTGGTCGACTGGCGCGAGACGCGCAGCACCTCGCGGCCCTCGCCATTGAGCTGGTACAATTGGGTGACGACGGCGACCTGGTGCAGGAGCTGGGCGTAGTCGGCGCGGCGCTTCTCAAGGGTGTCCTGGCTTGCCCGCGTCACCCAACTGATCTGGCGCTCGAGTTCGGAGACCGATTGCTCGATGCGCCGCGCGGCGGCCTGCGCCTTGTCCTCCAGACCGTCGGTCAGCTGTGTCTTGGTGGCGCGGTAGGAGATCCAGGTCTCCATCGCGCCGTTGACGGCGAGCACGAACACGACGAGGCCGACGAGGGAGACGACGTATTTGGCGAACAAGCCCTCGCGCAGAAACCTGGTCTTGTCGGTCGCCCCTGCCATCCGGATCCTCTCGCGCCGCCATCGACGCTGCGCGCTACGGGCCGTACGGGCCCGACCGCACTTCTACCACAATTTGGGCCGGGGGACCGGCGGAGCGGCCGACGTGGTTACCCGCCGTGGAACGCCTGACGGGCCGGCCGGGTGGTGAATTGTCGCAGGACGCAAGCTCCGTCGATCACCGATTGAAGAGCTGCCGCAGCACGTCGTTCATCGGCTGGCTGTCCTGCTGTGCGGCCGGCGGGTCGTCCTGGGCGGGAGACGCGGGCGAGGCCTGCGGCGCCGGGGTCGACGGCGTTGCGGGCAGGCTGCGGCTGCGGCCGGTACCACCAGTGCTGGTGCCCGTGCCAGTGCCGGTTGCAGCGCCGCCGGAGAGCCCCTGCTGGATCAGGTTGCCGAGCGCCTCGCCCAGCGGGCCGCCGAGCAGATTGTTCTGCCCCGGCTGCTGCGTTTGCGGATTGGCATTGCCTGGGGCGGTACCGCCACCCGGCGCGGCGCCGCCGAGCCCGAGATTGCCAAGGATATTGCCGAGCCCGGCGCCGTCCGGCCCGAACAGGCCTTTGCCCATGTCGCGCAGCTTGGCATAGGCGGCGTCCGGATTGTCGAGCATGCCGGCCATGTCCGGATAGATCCGCGGCTGCGACCAGGAGCCCTGGATCATCACGGGGATGCCGAAGCCGACCGGCTCGGAGGTGCGGCCCTGGCCTTCGGTCGTCATCACGAGCTTCGGCTCGACGCGAAAGCCCATCATCTTGGTGTCGAGTGCGATCGTACCGGCGCCGGTCACGCGCACCAGCGGCCCGATCAAATTGAGATCGGTCGTCACAGCCTGCCCCTTGTCGACGCGGAAGGAGGCGGAGAGCTGCGACAAATCCGTGCTCTGCTCCTGGCTGGGGTTCTGGTTCTCTTGCCAGCCGGACAGCGTGCCTGTCGTGAGCGAACGGATCATCTGCGCGACATTGATGCCGCGGATGGCGCCGTCCTGGAAATTGACGAAGGCGGTGCCCTGCATGTTGGTCATCAGCGCGCGCTGGCTGGTGCCGGCGCTGCGCAGTGCGAGCTTGGCTTGCAGCTTGCCGTCGATCCGGTCGAATTCGGCAAGGCCCTTGAGCAGCGGCAGCGCGCGCACGCCGGTGAGGTCGGAATGCATGGCGAAGCTCGGTGCGCCGCTGGTCGCATCCAGGATCATTTCGCCCGAGACCTGGCCGCCATAGGCGCCGAGATTGGCGGTGCCGGCCTTCAGCACGCCGCCGGCGAGCTTTGCATCGAGTGCGAGCGGCGCAAGGCGCGCCTCGCCGATGACGGCTTCGTTCGCCGATATCCTGATTTGCGCATCGACATAATTGAGCCCGGAGACGTCGATCGGCGCGTTGCTCCAGGGCTGCCCAGATGCACCGTCGGGCGACTTCGCCAGCGGAATCGTCAGCCGCTGGAAGTCGAGATCGACCTTGACCAGCGGCTTGCTCGCGATGTCGACCGAGGCCCAGCCGTTGAACGCGCCATCGCCAAGCGAGCCATTGACGCTGTTGATCATCACGACGGAACCGTTGAGCCGCATCTCGGCATGGCCGGAGAGCTGGGATTTCAGCACGTCGGGCATGTCGATGGCGAAATCGACCGGGATCGTCGGCCGATCGGTCGGCGGTGCGGGCGTGACGGCCTTGATGTCGAATTTGGTCGGATGCTCGCCGACGCGCGCAGTGCCGGTGATGTTGACGTTGCGGTCGCGGCCGGTGACGGCGTCGGCATTGATGGCGCTGATGCGGCTCTCGGTGCGGTCGCGCACGCGGGCGAAGGCGACTTCGCCGTCGATGACCTTGATGCGCTCGATGGTCACGCCATCCATGTCAGGCGCGAGCAGCTTGGGCGACGCTTCGGCGTTCGGCAGGCGCTCGCGCAGCAGCGGCTGGTAGAGCACGGGATGGGTGATGACCAGCTCGGTGATCTTCGGCCGGCCCGACCACGCGCTGGAGAGCGACATGTCGGCCTGCACGCTGTCGATCGTCAGGCGCGTGATGCCGCTGCGATCCTTGGCGTCCTGGAGCGTGAGGTCGTTCAGCGTCACGTTCAGCGTCGGCCACAGGCTGATCCTGGTGGTGCCGTCGATCGACAGGCGGTAACCGGTTGCGTTCTCGACCCGCGACGCAATCGTCGCGGTCAGGAAACCCGACGGGATTCCGATCACCAGGAGAAGTGCGATGACGGCGATCACGGCGGCGACCGCAGCGCCGGCGAATTTCACTATTCTCATGTCGACTTTCCAAACAGGGACAGCGGCGTCGAACCCGGCCGGGCGCATGACCCGCCATTGCCCGTCAGTCTATCCCGGGACGGGAAACCGCTCCAAGCGGCCAAAAATAAACAGGGGATGCTGCAAAGTTATGTGACTTGTGACACACTTCTCCATGGTGAGTTCATGATGTTGATGTTTCCAAGGGTATTGCCGAGGGAATTGAAATGAGCAAGCAGGCCGAATTTGCGGTCATTCTGAAAATGAACCCGATGTTCGCCGATCTCGGCACGGACGAGCTCCAGCGGCTGTCCAATCTTTGCCACACCCAGCATCTGGCGAACGGCGAGGTGCTGTTCCAGAAGGGTGATCCGGGCGACGCGCTGTTCGGCGTGCGCCGTGGCCAAGTCCGCATCGAGACCGGCGCCTCCGACGGCAGCCGGCTGACGCTGAACTTCATGGGTCCCGGCGACCTGTTCGGCGAGGTTGCGGTGCTGGACAGCCAGAGCCGCACCGCGGACGCGACAGCAGGCGAGGTCAGCGAGCTGTTCGTGCTGCGGCGCGAAGATTTCCTCGCCTTCCTCGAGCGGGAGCCTAAGGTCGCGATCAAGATCATCGCGCTGCTCTGTCAGCRCATCCGCTGGCAGAGCGAGCGCATGGAAGAATCCATGCTGCAACCGCTGCCGGTGCGGCTGGCGCGGCGGCTGTGCGCGCTCGCCGCCGATTTCGGCTCCGAGGTGCACATCTCGCAGGAACAGCTCGGCGTTTTCGTCGGCGCGGCCCGCGAGAGCGTCAACCGCCAGCTCCAGGCCTGGCGCAAGGAAGCCATCCTCGATCTCCAGCGCGGCCGCATCCTGCTGCGGAACATGACCAAGCTGACCGCGATCGCGCGGAACGAGTAGAGCGCAGCTAGGGCGTGCACTCATAAATTCGTCGCGTCCGCTTTGCTCTCAGAAGGCGACTTTGAAGCCGACATGACTGCATGTCGGCCTTGGGCCAACAGGCATCACAGGCCAGGCCGGATATAACAGAGGGCGCCTCCCCTACCGGAGACCGCCAAGGCTGACGAAAATGACAAACCACTCGACCCCAGACCTGAATAGCATCAAGTGTTACGGTGGTCGTTGGCCCGATCCTAACGTGCATCCAGACGAGCCGACTTGGATCTATTACGAGGTCGACACCGTAGCGGATGTTGTCTTGCGCACGGTTGACGTCTTCGCTGACGGTCGCATTGAGCGCAACAGCATCGCGCTTGAGGAGCGGAAGGGGAACAGATGTCCATCGCTCGTGGAAGGTCCATTCATCGAGACCGTGCGCAGCATTCCGCTCAATCTCATTACGGCCATTGAATTCGAGCAACTCTGGCAACGGGGGACGGACACGCCGTTTTGGTTCCCAGACGGCTTTCCGAAAACCGTCCAATTCTGAAGTTGCCCGAAGCTTAAGGTCTCCTTCGGGTCAAAGGCGGCAGTGTGGACCTGCGCAGGCCGATGTCCGACCTACTGCTGACAGCGACAGCGGACGTGGCAAATGCTTGAGCGTTGTTTGGCTGCGGGCCAGAAGCGGTCATCAGCTGGCAGACAAGCGCCTGCCTGCCTCCATGCTGACCCACTCAGGACGAGACCCGCTCTCCGGAATGAAACAGACGGCCCATTTGGGGCCGTCTGATTTTGCCTCGGAGCGGAGGACCTATTGGCAGAGATGCCGCAGACCGTCAGCACCCTTGAAATAGGTTCCGGGCCGGCAGACGATGCCGTTGCGAGCGGCGTAGGTGTTCCAGTTGCCGTGCCAGCCCATCTCGCCGGACATGGCAGCGTAGGAATTGCCCCAGCTGCCGACGGTAGTGCCCGCCGCCGCCGGCTGGCGATATGCCGTTCGCCGAGTTGATTGCCCATATCGATAGCCGGTGGGGGTATTCCCGGTTCCAAGACCCGTGCAGCTGGCGAATTCAGCTTGGCATTCGTCCGGATTGGAGAGGGCCGCCTGCGCCAGTGCAGCAGAACTGGACAGGACGGATGCCGCAATAACGACCGCGCCAAGAGCTTTCAGATTTATCATGGCTTCCTCCTTGCGCTTGGACCGTGGCGCACACTGCCACGCCTAGCAGTAGCCTATCGACGTTTGCGAGCCTGACGATGCTACTTCGGCGAAAACTCGCACGGCCGGGATTGGGACTGCTTTGTCCCAGTCCGTTCGTTGATCTAAGTCAAAATAGGAGGTCAAAAATACGTAGGTTGATCAGAGGTATCG
>NZ_JBFULT010000458.1:0-6070 GCF_054049755.1 Bradyrhizobium sp. P5_C11_2 | reverse complement strand
CGTTGCTGCTCAGTCCGGATTTCTCAAAACCGGATGCTCTCGCGGTCATCGACGTCAAGCCGGGATCGCCGACCTACAGCAAAATCGTCCACACCGTGACGATGCCCAACAAGGGCGATGAGTTTCATCACTTCGGCTGGAATGCCTGCTCCTCCGCCTTGTCGCCGCTCGCTGGACACGCCTTCATCGAGCGACGCTATCTCATCATCCCCGGGATACGCTCGTCGCGGATCTACATCATCGACACCAAGCCCGATCCGACCCAGGCCAAAATCCACAAGATCATCGAGCCCGAGGAAATCTTCAAGAAGACCGGCTACTCGCGGCCGCATACCATCCATTGCGGGCCGGACGGCATCTATGTGAGCACGCTGGGCGGCGGCGGCAAGGACGGCACCAACGGGCCTCCGGGCGTCTTCATCATGGATTGCGAGAYGTTTGAGGTCCTTGGACGATGGGAGATCGACCGCGGTCCGCAGACGCTGCACTATGATTTCTGGTGGAACCTGCCGCGCGACTACATGGTGACGAGCGAGTGGGCGTTGCCGCCGCAGTTCGAGAACGGGATCGTCCCGGAGGATCTGCTGTCGAACAAATACGGCCATCGTCTCCACTTCTGGGATCTCCACGCCCGTCGCAACGTGCAGACCATCGACCTCGGCGCCAATCATCAGATGGCGCTGGAGGTACGGCCGGCGCACGATCCGGTTCGCGAATACGGCTTCGTCGGCGTTGTGGTCGACACCACGAATCTCGAAGCGTCGATCTGGACCTGGTGGCGCGAAGGCGGAAAATTCCATGCCGAGAAGACGGCGACGATCCCGCCCGAACCCGCGCCAAAGGAGCAGCTCCCGCCGCTGCTCCAGGGCTTTGGCGCCGTGCCGCCGCTGGTGACCGACATCGACCTGTCGATGGATGATCGTTTTCTCTATGTCTCGTGCTGGGGCACGGGTGAAATGCGCCAGTACGACGTGAGTGATCCGCGCAAGCCGAAGCTTGCGGGCTCGGTTCACATCGGCGGCATCGCGCGCCGCACCCCCCATCCGAACGGCAAGGCATTTGCGGCCGGCCCGCAGATGGTCGAGATCAGCCGCGACGGCAGGCGGGTGTATTGGACCAATTCGCTCTATTCCACCTGGGATGACCAGTTCTATCCCGACGGCGTTCCCGGTGCGGAAGTCATGGCCAATGTCGGTCGCAATGGCGGCCTCGAGCTCGACAAGAACTACTTCGTGAGCTTCCCCGACGGATATCGTGCGCACCAGATCAGGCTGGAGGGCGGCGATTGTTCGACGGACTCCTTTTGCTACCCGTCGGCCTAGATTGGGCGCACGCGAGCCTCGGCTGGCTGTGGCTCGCCCTTGTTGCGAGCGGTCTCTATCACGGGGTCAATCCGGGAATGGGCTGGCCGCTCGCCGTTTCGGCCGGGCTCATGGACAAGAGCCCGCGCGCACTTTTCCGTGCGTTGTGGGCGCTGGCGGCCGGACATCTGCTGGCAACACTTCTCGTGCTGCTGCCATTCGCGTTCCTGCTCGTGCTGGCCGAGTGGCAGCGTTCGATCCAGCTCTGCGCGAGCCTCCTCGTCATCGGCTTCGGCGTCTATCGGCTGGTCGAGCGGCGCCATCCGCGCGCGCTGGCACGAATTCCGCCAACCCAATTGGCGCTCTGGTCATTTGCCGTTGCCATTGCTCACGGCGCCGCCTTGATGCTCGTGCCGATCTATCTCGGGCTCTGCCAGGCCTTCGAACTTGATGCCAGCCATGAGGCGGCGGGCGCGCTGATGAAGGCAAGCCTCGGGATGGCGGTGCTGGTGTCCTTGGTGCACGTTGCCGCCATGATCGGCGCCGGCGGATGTCTGGCGTGGCTGGTCTACCGCCATCTGGGATTGAGGTTCGTCTCGCGAAGCTGGTTCAACCTGGACGCAATCTGGGCGACCAGCCTCATTCTGGTGGGCGTCGTGGCGCTCGCCTTCAATCTCGCGAGCTGGCACTGACGCCTACCGCGTCAAAGCCCACTCACCGATGATGCGGAAGCGCGCCTTGGTCTCGTCCTGCTTGAACAGCGCGAGGCGATCGATCGCGAGCGTATCAAGACCGAGCGTGGCAAACCTTCCCCGCAGCATGTCCAGAATCGGCCGGCGCCGTTCCGCATCGAGCCGGCCGGTCAGCGTCATGTGGAAGCGGAATTCCTCCATGACGTAGGGATAGCCCCAGCGATCGAGATAGTCGCGCTGCCGTTCGCTGAGCTTCTCGGGCTTGCGCCGCACACGGTCTTCCGCGCTCAGCGGCGCGCGGAAAGCATCGAAATCGCGAGCGCAATCGGCCGCGAGCTGCTGGAGTTCGTCGACCGGCTCGGCCGGAATGACCGCGATGAAGCCGCTGATGGAATCGACGACCGGGCGGATCACCGGAATGGCGCGCGGCCTGCCGGCGAATGTCGCGCAAGCCGCAACAAGTCCGGCCTCGCTCCTGCCTGGCGCCAGCGCCATCGGCGCCTTCAGCGTGGCGTGAAAGCCGTATTTGCGGGGATCGGCGGTGACGTCGCGCCAGTCCGGAGCCGTGCGCAGCGCCTCGTCCGGGAATGGCAGCTCGCGGCCGGTGTGCGCGTCATAGCCGAGCAGTTCGGCGCCGAAGCGCGAGACGGCGCTGTCGGCGCCGGCGGCATGGTAGATCGCGTAGCGGGGAAAATCAGTCATTGACCGAGCATAACCGGTTTAGGCCGCGACGACAGCCTCGCGCGGCGTCGCCGCCGCGCTGAGCAGCCGTGTCGCATCGGTCAAGTGCACGAGCTTTCCGGCTGCGATCACCGCGACGAGACGCGGCCGCAGCGGCACGCTGTCGTCGACCAGCAGAATGTCGGCGCGGCGTCCTTGCGCCAGCACGCCGCGATCGGCGAGACCGGTTGCGTGCGCTGGTCCGGCGGAGACCAGATTCCAGGCCTCCGTCAGCGGCAGCACGCCGTCGGCTGCGAGCCGGAACGCGGCGAGCAGCGGCGCGGGATAATAATAGTCCGACGCCAGCACCGAGCAGAGCCCCTTGGCGATCATGTCGGACGCCCTGGTCCAGCCGGTGTGGCTGCCGCCGCGCACCACGTTCGGCGCGCCGTAGACGATGGCATCGCCGGCGGCCGCGGCGTCGCGCGCCGTTTCCTCGTTGATCGGAAATTCGGCGAGCGTCACGCCCATGGCACGAAAGCCCTGCCGCATCGCCGGCGTCGCATCGTCATGCGAGAGCATGCGCACCTCGGCCGCGCGGGCAACCGCGGCGAGCCGGGTGATCGACGCCGGAACGTCGGCGGCGCGCGACACGATATGCGCGACGAGCCCGTCGAAATCCTCGCTCGACAGCCCGGTGCGCTCCACCATGCGGTTGCGCTTGCGCGGATTGGAGATGTCGGCAACGACCCCGTCCATGTGGTCGTTGAAGGCGAACAGGTCGACGCGACCCTCGGTGAGCCACCGGCCGATCTCGTCTTCGGCGTCGAGATTGTAGGTCTCGTGCCGCAGGTGGAAACGGGTATCGGCGGCGAAGTGCGGGCGCTGCCGTTCGATCGCCTCCAGCAGGCGCCGCRCATTGTCGCCGCTGCGCAGGCCCGGCTCCCACGACCAGGTCGTGGCGTGGAACACCGTGGTGATGCCGTTGCCGATGACCTGGCGGTCGGTGTCGGCGAGCGCGACGTCGATCGGAAAATCGACGCCGGCGCGCGGCATCATCTGCCGCTCGAACGCGTCGCCGTGCAGATCGACGATGCCGGGCAGCACCAGCAGGTCGCGCGCGTCGATCGCGACCCGCGCACGGCCGCGGCCGCCACCAAGCTCCGCGATGTCCTGCCCGGAGACGGCGAGCGAGGCTTCAACGATCTTCGAGCCGATCAGGGCCCGGCCACCTTCGAGAAAGATATCTGTCACGCGATCGCGCTTCGTTTGCTGGCAGGGGAGTAAGCCCGTGCTTCGTATGTCGAGAGGAAATCTTCAATCCCGAGCTTGCGGAAATCGGGCAGGGCTTCACGCAATTTGTCGTGATCCCAGTCCCACCAGGCCAGCCGTCCGGCGATCTCTTCCGAGAACCGCCGCCGGACGATCCGCGCCGGATTGCCCGCAACGATGGTGTAGGCCGGCACGTCCTTGGTGACGATGGCGCCGGCCGCGATCACGGCGCCGGTGCCGATGTTGCGGCCCGGCAGCACGATCGCGCCATGGCCGATCCAGACGTCATGGCCGATATGGACGTGATGCTGGCGTCGCCAGTCGAAGAACTCGGTATCGTCGCTCTCGCCCGGGAAGTAGGCGCTGGAGCGATAGGTGAAATGCGCCTGCGTGGCGCGCTGCATCGGATGATTGCCGGGATTGATACGGGTCATCGCCGCGATCGAGCAGAATCTCCCGATGGTCGTGTAGGTGATCTGCGCGTCGTTCACCACATAGGAATAATCGCCCATCGTCACTTCGTGCAGGATCGTGCGCGCGCCAACCTCGGTATAGGTGCCGAGCTTCGTTTCGTGCAGCTTCGCCGAGGGATCGATGGTCGGTTGGACCGAAAGCGCTTTGGCGACCATGTTGCATCCGAAAGTTTGGGGACGGCGTTCCTCTTCGAGTGGCTTGATGACAATGTCATGACGCCGCGATGACAGGGGATGAGGTGTGTAGGATCGCCGCACCGCAGCGCGCGTGTCACACAAGTGTCAAGCGCCGGCGTTAGCGGTGGGTCCCAGCTACTCTGGAGCCCTGCATGCTGGTGGTTGAAGGTCTGACGTGCCGCTTCGGCGCAAAAGCCGCGGTGGACGACGCTTCGTTTCAAATCTCCCCCGGCGGTTTCGTCGGTGTGATCGGGCGCTCCGGCGCCGGCAAGTCGACCATGCTGCGCATGATCAATCGCCTCGCGACGCCGACGCAGGGCCGCATCCTGTTCGACGGCCTCGACGTCACCGCGCTGCGCGGCAAGGAATTGCGGCAGTGGCGCGCCCGCTCGGCGATGATCTTTCAGCAATTCAACCTGGTCGGCCGGCTCGACGTGCTGACCAACGTCCTGATGGGCCGTCTCGCGACCATGCCGGCCTGGCGCTCGCTGACGCAGACCTGGCCCGAGCACGACAAGGCGCTGGCGATGTCCGCGCTGGAGCAGTTCGATATCGCCTCGCTCGCGGCCCAGCGCGCCGACCAGCTCTCCGGCGGCCAGCAGCAGCGCGTTGCCATCGCCCGCGCCCTGGTCCAGCAGCCCGACATCATCCTCGCCGACGAGCCGATCGCCTCGCTCGATCCGCGCAACACCAAGATCGTGATGGATGCGCTGCTGCGCATCAACAAGCACTTCGGCATCACCGTGCTCTGCAACCTGCATTCGCTCGATCTGGCGCGCAGCTATTGCGACCGCCTGATCGGCATGGCGCAGGGCCGCGTGGTGTTCGACGGCGCGCCGGCTGCGCTGACCGATCACGTTGCGCGCGAGCTTTACGACCTCGAAGCCGCCGACGTCATGGGCGGTACGCCTGCAGCGGCGCCCGAGGCCATTCCGGCGCTTGGAACGGCGGCCGCCGCCTGAGCGGCGCCGCACCTGTAGTTGCCATTTTTGCGTCAACCGACCCAACCTATGAAGAGGGTATCATGATCACTCGCAGATTAGTCCTTGCCGGCGCCGCCGCGCTCGCGTTCACCGCTTCCGCCTCCGCAGACGACTGGAAAGCCAAATATCCTGAGCTGACCTTCGCGGTCGTCCCGGCCGAGAACGCCTCGGGCGTCACCGAACGCTGGGCGCCGTTCATGAGCTATCTCTCCAAGGAACTGGGCGTGAAGGTCACGCTGCGCATTGCCAACGACTACGCCGCGGTCATCGAAGGCCAGCGTGCTGGCAACATTCATATCGCGAGCTACGGCTCGGCTTCGTTCGCCCGCGCCCGCCTGACCGGCGTCAAGACCGACGCTTTCGCCAACGACATCAACGCCGACGGCTCGACCGGCTACTATTCGGTGTTCTTCGTCAAGGCGAGCAGTGCCTACAAGAAGGTCGACGACCTCAAGGGCAAGAACCTTGGCCTCGTCGATCCGAACTCGACGTCGGGCAACAACGTGCCGCGC
>NZ_JBFULT010000457.1:0-6087 GCF_054049755.1 Bradyrhizobium sp. P5_C11_2 | reverse complement strand
CTCAAGGACAGCATCGACGGCCTCTTGACCGACTCCTACGATTTCGAGAGCCGCAAGAAGTACATGAAGGAGAAGGGCGGCTGGAGCCAGGCGGTCTGGGGCAAGCTCGCCGAGCAGGGCCTGCTCGGTCTGCCGTTCAGCGAGGCCGATGGCGGCTTCGGCGGTGGCGGCGTCGAGACCATGATCGTGATGGAAGCGCTCGGCAAGGCGCTGGTGCTCGAGCCTTATCTCGCCACCGTGGTGATCGGCGGCGGCTTCCTGCGCCATGCCGGCAGCGATGCGCAGAAGGCCGCGCACGTGCCCGGCATCGTCGACGGCAGCAAGACGCTGGCGTTCGCCCAGCTCGAGAAGAACTCGCGCTACGATCTGTTCGACGTCACCACGACGGCGAAGAAGAAGGGCGACGGCTGGATCATCGACGGCGAAAAATTCGTCGTGCTCAACGGCGAGAACGCAGACACGCTTCTCGTCACCGCCCGCACCAAGGGCGACCGCCGCGACAAGACCGGCATCGGCGTGTTCCTGGTGCCGGCGAATGCCAAGGGCATCACCAAGAAGTCGTACCCGACCCAGGACGGCCTGCATGCCGCCGACATCACCTTCACCGGCGTCGAGGTCGGCGCCGATGCCGCGCTCGGCAATCCCGACGACTCGCTCGCGCTGATCGAGCGTGTGGTGGACGAGGCCCGCATCGCGCTCTGCGCCGAGGCGGTCGGCCTGATGGACGAATCGCTGAAGACCACCGTCGAGTACATCAAGACACGCAAGCAATTCGGCGTCGCGATCGGCTCGTTCCAGTCGCTGCAGCACCGCGCCTCCGACATGTTCGTCGCCGCCGAGCAGGCCCGCTCGATGTCGATGTTCGCGACCATGGCCGGTGATTTCGAGGACGCCAAGGAGCGCGCCAACGCGATCGCCGCGGCCAAGGTGCAGATCGGCAAGTCGCTGAAATTCGTCGGCCAGCAGGCGATCCAGCTCCACGGCGGCATCGGCATGACCATGGAGGCCAAGATCGGCCACTACTTCAAGCGCCTCACCATGATCGAGAACAGCTTTGGCGACACCGACTATCACCAGCGCCGCGTGGCCGATGGTGGCGGGTTGATCTAGGTCTCTCCACCGTCATTGCGAGCGAAGCGAAGCAATCCAGACTGTCTCCGCGGCGACATCTCTGGATTGCTTCGTCGCAAGAGCTCCTCGCAATGACGGAGTAAATGGCCTCAACGGAGCCCAACAACAATGAAAAACACCCCGTTCGGTCTCACCGGAAAAGTCGCGGTCGTCACCGGCTCCAGCCGCGGCATCGGCCGCTCCTCGGCTGAACTGCTGGCAAAGTTAGGCGCCAAGGTCGTCATCTCCTCGCGCAAGGCCGAGGCCTGCCAGGAGGTCGCCGACGGCATCATTGCGGCCGGCGGCGATGCCACCGTCATCCCCTGCAACATCGCCCGCAAGGCCGAGGTCGAGGCGCTGATCGCGGGCGCGACGAAGCATTACGGCAAGATCGACATCCTCGTCTGCAACGCCGCGGTGAACCCGTATTACGGCCCGCTGCTCGACATCACCGACGAGGCCTTCGACAAGATCATGGGCAGCAACGTCAAGAGCAACATCTGGCTCTCGGCACTGGCAATCCCGCAGATGGCGGCGCGCGGCAACGGCTCGGTCGTCATCATCTCCTCGATCGGCGGCTTGCGCGGCTCCACCGTGATCGGCGCCTACGGCATTTCCAAAGCCGCCGACTTCGCGCTGTGCCGCTCGCTCGCCGGCGAATGGGGCCCGAAGGGCGTCCGCGTCAACTGCATCGCGCCCGGCCTCGTCAAGACCGATTTCGCCCGCGCCCTGTGGGAAGACGAAGCCCTGCTCAAGCGCCGCACCGCCACCACGCCACTGCGCCGCATCGGCGAACCCGACGAAATCGCCGGCGCCGTCGCCTATCTCGCCTCCGACGCCTCGAGCTTCATGACGGGCCAGACCATCGTCATCGACGGCGGCGTGACCACGGCGGCGGTGTAGTCGTCGTCCGTCCTGCTATGGCCGCCGCGCGTCGCTGCGCTCGGCCAGCGCGCTTTCGATGCTTTGCACGACGATCAGGGCGGATCGCTCGTCGAGATGCACGCCGTCGGCCCAACGCAACTCGCTCCGCGGTGGATTGAGCGGCAGCCACAGCTCCCGATCCGGGAAGGCATCCTGGACGATCGCCTTGCTTGTCCTGACGAGGTGCGTGTCCTCGATCTCCGCCGCGAATGGAACCTCGATCAGGAAGGCGCGGGACCCGCGCCCCTGGATATCGTCGATGAGCTGTCTGATGCGAGCCACATTCGCGCGCGCCGGCAGGGTCGGGTCGCCTTCGTTCATCTGTTCCACGGCGCGGTCGAGATACACCTTGTTGTCGAATGTGCTGGGCGGTTGGCTGAGCAGGCGATCCCGCTCGGCGCGCGCCTGGGCGGGATTCGGCGGGCCGTGATTCCACGTTTCATAGGCTGCAATCGCCGTGCGCACCGGGCGCAGAAGCGGCCCTTCCGCGCCTGCGCCGCGTGTAAATCTCTCGATCAGCGCGTCGTCGGGCGCGCGCGTAAGAACGTTCGTCTCGATGAGAATGATCTTCGGCAAGCTCGGCTGTTTTGCGACGATCTCCAGGCTGGTCACCGGCGAGCCGGCGGCGAGCGCGAGATTGCGGACGCGGGAACGCGAGAGATGTTCCTCCTTGAGGCGCCAGGTGACCGAGCTGCCGACCAGCACGATATCGGGCACGGGCTCTCTCACATAGCGATTGAGGGTGAGGAGGCTGCCGTCACGGGTCGTGACGGTCGGCTGCTGGAGTGCGGAGCCGAACCGCGACGTCGTGAGGCCGCAGGCCAGCAGCAGCGCCGCAGCGGTGCCCGCGCATTTCACCAGCCATGTAAGTCCCGAAATCTGTCGCATCGTCAGAACTGGAAATAGATGAAGGCGGCGTCGGGGCCGGCCTCGAGACAGGCCAGGGCCGCGAGCGCGCCATAGAGATACGGCTCCCATCGTCGCAATTTGCTGTCGACGAGCACACTGATGCCGACATGCTGGATGATGACGGGCAGGGCGTAGAGCAGAGCCAGATTGTAGAACAGCTTGGTCGGATTGGGATTGTCGGTCGCCTTGAACATCCCTGCGAGGTAGCCGAGCGCGTGATCGACGTTCGGCAGCTTGAAGAAGATCCAGAGCATCGTCACGCAGAAAAAGACGACGCCCATGCGGGCGACCCGCACGACGGGGCCGGCCTCGCCCAGCACCTTCAGAAAGGGCCGTTCGATGACGAGCATGAGGCCGTGCAGCATGCCCCACAACGCGTAGCTCAGGCTCGCGCCGTGCCAGAGCCCTCCGAGCGTCATCACGATCATCAGGTTGAGGCAGGTTCTGGCCGGTCCCTTCCGGTTGCCGCCGAGCGGGATGTAGAGATAGGTCCTGAGCCAATTGGACAATGAAATGTGCCAGCGCGTCCAGAACTCGGAGAACGATACCGAGATGTAGGGCAGGTCGAAGTTGACAGGCAGGCGATATCCGAACAGCAGCCCGAGGCCGAGCGCGATCGCCGAATAGCCGAAGAAGTCGGCATAGATCTGGTAGCTGTACAGGAACACGAGCAGCCAGCGGTCCTGCGTACGCACCGTCTCGTAGAGCGGATAGTCCATGTAGGACGTCATCTCGTTGAGATTGTTCGCGACGTAGAGCTTGAAGAAGAAGCCGGCCAGGACCCATTTGGCCGCGTCCACGAAGTCGACATCGGTGAGCCGCTTGGGCGCGATCTGCGGCATGAACTGGGACGCGCGCGTGATCGGCCCCGAAACCAGCTGCGGAAAGAAGATGATGTAGAGGAAGACGTCGCGCAACGGCGGCGGCCGCTTCTCGCGCGTGAGGTCGACCAGAAGGCTGATGTTGTGAAACGCGAAGAACGAGATGCCGATCGGCAGCGGCAGCCGCAGCAGGAAATCGAGCGGCGCCACGCCGGTCGGATGGGCCGAGGCGGCGTCGACGAACAGGAATTTGTATTTGAAGAACGCCAGCAGCGCGAGATTGAAGACGATGCCGGCCGGCATCCACATTGCGCGGTTGTCGAACGCCAGCACCAGGCAGACATAGGTTCCGAGCACGGCGAGGAACAGCAGCGGCAGCAGCTCCGGCTGGCCGGAGCCATAGAAGATCAGGCTCGCGACCACGAGCAGCTGGACCTGGAAGTGGCGCAAGGGCGGCAGGTAATAGGCGCCGAACACGGCCGCGACGAATACGCCAAACTGAAAAGAGGTGAAAGTCATGCCGCCCCGTCCGCCTGTTCGGCATGTACCATTTTCGCTCCCGCTGGCCTAGTCTTTGGGCGGGAATTGGATGCACTGCCACCCGCCTCGATCAGGGCGGCGGCCTTGACCTTCCCGCCCTAATCCGCTCCCTTTGGCGCGACACAATGATCCCCCTCGGGGAAAACGCCAAGAAAACGCCAAGGTAGCTTCCATGTCTTTCGTCCTCGCCATCGACCAGGGCACCACCTCCTCGCGCGCCATCGTGTTTCGCAGCGACATCTCGATCGCCGCCCGCGCGCAGCAGGAATTCCCGCAGCATTTTCCGGCTTCGGGCTGGGTCGAGCACGAGCCCGAGGACATCTGGACCTCGACCGTGATGGTGTGCCGCGACGCGATCGAGCGGGCCGGCATCACCGCAAAGGACATCGCCGCGATCGGCATCACCAACCAGCGCGAGACCACCGTGGTGTGGGACCGCGCCACCGGGCAGGCCGTGCACCGCGCCATCGTCTGGCAGGACCGCCGCACCGCCGACATCTGCGCCAAGCTGAAAGCCGACGGCCGCGAGCCCGTGATCTCGCAAAAGACCGGCCTGATCATCGATCCCTATTTCTCCGGCACCAAGGTCGCCTGGATCCTCGACCACGTCCCCGGCGCGCGGGCGCGTGCCGCGCGCGGCGAGCTGATGTTCGGCACCGTCGATTGCTATCTGCTGTGGCGCCTCACCGGCGGCAAGGTGCACGCCACCGACGCCACCAACGCCTCGCGCACGCTGCTGTTCAACATCCACACCGGCCAGTGGGACGACGAGCTGCTGGAGATCATCGGCGTGCCGCGCTCGATGCTCCCGGAGGTCAAGGATTCCTCCGCCCGTTTCGGCGAGAGCACCCCTGATCTGTTCGGCGGCACTATTGCGATATCAGGCATCGCCGGCGACCAGCAGGCCGCGACCATCGGCCAGGCCTGCTTCCGCCCGGGCATGATGAAGTCGACCTACGGCACCGGCTGCTTCGCGCTGCTCAACACCGGCACGACGCCGGTGGTCTCGAAGAACAAGCTGCTCACCACCATCGCCTATCAGCTCGGGGGAAAGCGCACCTACGCGCTCGAAGGCTCGATCTTCGTCGCAGGCTCAGCGGTGCAGTGGCTGCGCGACGGGCTGGGCATCATCAAGCACGCCGCCGAGACCGGACCTCTTGCCGACCAGTCCGACTCCATGCAGAGCGTCTATCTCGTCCCGGCCTTCGTCGGCATGGGCGCGCCCTACTGGAATCCGCGCGTGCGCGGCGCGCTGTTCGGCCTCACCCGCAACACCGGACCTGCCGAGCTCGCCCACGCCGCGCTGGAAAGCGTCTGCTACCAGACCTTCGATCTGTGGGCCGCGATGCGCGCCGACTGGCCGAGCTCGGAGGTGGCCAGCGTCGTGCTGCGCGTCGACGGCGGCATGACCGCGTCGGACTGGACCATGCAGCGCCTCGCCGATCTGCTCGACGCGCCGGTCGACCGCCCCGTGATCCAGGAGACCACCGCGCTGGGCGCCGCCTATCTCGCCGGCCTTGCGGCCGGCGTCTATCCCGAGCCGACAAAGTTCGCCGACAACTGGCGGCTCGAGCATCGCTTCAAGCCGAACATGAGCCAGGCGACGCGGGAGCGGAAGCTCGCGGGCTGGGCGCGGGCGGTGAAGGGCGTGCTGGCGAGTGACGAAGGGGAATAGCGGACGCGAACGACGCGCTCGCTGACGCCCAGATGAGCGAGGCGGAGAAGGTACGCTGCCCCAAACCCCACTGTCGTCCCGGCGAAGGCCGGGACCCATACTCCGCAG
>NZ_JBFULT010000456.1:0-6090 GCF_054049755.1 Bradyrhizobium sp. P5_C11_2 | reverse complement strand
GCCTTACCTCTCCCCGCTTGCGGGGAGAGGCATAGGCCGCCTTCGGCGGCCGTTCTAAGACACGCCGAAGCGAAGCTTCGGCTATGTCGCTCTTGCGATCCGGGTGAGGGGGTACAGGTCTATCAACGATCTCGCGTGTGGAGAGAGGCCCCTCACCCCAACCCTCTCCCCGTAAGAACGGGGAGAGGGAGCAGGTCGAGCTCCCGAACCGGCGCACAGCTCACCGACACAAAAGACGCATGGAACTCCGCACCCGATTGCTCCTCGGCGTGACCGTCTTTGCGGTGCTGGGCTATATCGGCCTCGTCTATGGCGGCTGCGCCGTTGATCCCGATTGCCATTTTCGTCTCTGTCCAGGCGGGCGCACGTTTTGCGGCGTGGTCCATGCTCATGTGCAGGGGCCATAGAACCCGATCCGTCTGAGCCTCGACTAAGCCGTGAGCGCGCGTTGTCCGCGCGCATCGACGGGTGAGGCCATGACAGACGCCGGATGCAGGCAGATCAGGCAGCGGATCGCACGCTTCGAGCGTGCGTCGGCGCTGTTCGATCGGCACGGTGCCTCGGTGCCGTTCGCGATCGCATTCCTCAACGGATGGCCGACGGAGATCAAATTCTATCCGGAGCTCGTGGTCGGCAACGCCTGGAAGGTCTTTCTCAGCCTCGCCCTCTATCAGCTCGCTGCGTTCGCGCTCAGGCGCGCCGTCTCGTTCGCGACGGCGGATCTCGCCCCATGATCCTGCTCCGCGATTTCGCGCTCTTCGTCCTTCCCGCCCTGGTCGCGGCGGGCGGCTGGCTTTATGCGCTCAGCCTGCGCAAGCAGCCCCGGCCGGGCCGCGCGCGCAATGGACGCGTCCCGACATGACTGGCGCGGTGCTTCGTCGCATCGCCGGAAGGTTCAGCTTGCGGTGGCGAGCTGCGCGCGAACCGACGCCAGGAAGTGTTCGTAGGCGTGGTCCACGATCTCGTTGAGCGATCGCGTTCGCGCGAACATCGCCTTGGCCTCGGCGAGAAACTCCTCGCGGGTCGGTATCTTCGGCAGATGCAGATGTGTCAGCGCATCGACGCCTTCATGGGCGCGATTGAGGATGTCGTGCAGCGTCGGCAGCTGCAGCTGGGCGAGGTCGGCCCGGCGCCGCGCCGATGAGATCGCGTGCGCCAGCTTCGGCGCATCGAACCGTCCGGCAAGCTCGCGAGCCGCCCGATTGATGACCCGTGCGCCCAGCGGCTGCTCGTTGCGCAACACCTGTTCGGGCGGTGCCTTCATGTTCCAGACGACGCCGACCCAGGACAACGCCTTCAGGATGTAATAGGTCACGTCGATCTCCCACCAGCGAAAGCCTTGGCGCACGCTGCTCTGGTAGGCGTGGTGATTGTTGTGCCAGCCCTCACCGAGCGTGAAGAACGCCAGCAGCCAGTTGTTGCGGGAATCATCGCCCGTCACGTAGCGCTTGCGTCCATGCACATGGGCGAGCGAGTTGATGCAGAAGGTCGCGTGATAGAGCAGCACCGTGCTCCACAGGAAGCCGACGACCAGGCCGGACCACCCCGCAACCAGGAAGCACAGCACTGCAAGCGCAACGGCCGGCAGCAGTTCCAGCCGGTGCAGCCACATCAGCTCCGGATAGCTCGCGAGATCGCCGACTTTCACGAGGTCGGTCGCATCGTGCTGCCGGGAAAAAATCCAGCCGAGATGGCTGTAGAGGAAGCCGCGATGACGCGGCGAATGCACGTCGATCTCGGTGTCGGAATGCAGATGATGGTGTCGATGCTTGGCCGCCCACCACAAGACGCTCTTTTGCGCGGTGCTCTGCGCGAGACAGGCCAGGATGAACTGAAACACCCGGCCGGTCGCGAATGCCCGGTGCGAGAAATAGCGGTGGTAGCCTGCCCCGATTGCAAACATGCGCAGGCCATACAGTGACACGCAGATCGCGACGGCCGGCCAGGTGATGCCGGTCCAGATGGCGGCGACGCAGCCGAGATGGACCAGCAGGAACGGAAGGACGGAGGGATACATGATGTCGTCGTGCTGGTCGTCGGCGGAGGCGGGGGGCGACATGTTTGCGGCGTGACCTTGGATGAAGGGGATGGGAATTCGGCCGGCAGCGCGAAACGCCGCCGCGTGTGAAAAACCCCGCGGATGGCGTGCCACCGCGGGGTCTTGAACGAGATGCCTTGCCGGTACCCCCGGTCAAAGCAGTCGGCCGACAAATCGATAATTGAGCATATGATCTCGAATGCCTGGTATGCAAGCACGTAGTCTCACGGGAACCGCGCTGCGGCGCTCGGCCGCTGGTCAACTTGGCGTGCGGGCCGCGGACGACCTATATTCGTTGGCTGAGAAGCAAGCGGCAAAGCACCGGAGGCTGCGATGGCGGGAGCTGCGACCGTGACGAGCGGCGACCTCTGGCGACAGATTCGCGGCGAGGCGCGACGCGCGGCCGCCGCCGATCCTGTGTTCGGCACGGTCCTGGCGGGCGCCATTCTCGTCCATGACGATTTCGCCGCCGCCTTGTCCGATCTGATCGGGCGACGGCTTGCTGACAGCGCCGCCACGCGCGCGCGCTTCACATCATTCGCCAACGAGGCCTTTCACGGCGAGCCGGACCTGGTCGAGGCGGCGAGCTGCGACTTGCAGGCCATCGCGTTTCGCGATCCGGTCGTCGCCGGCCTGTTGCCGCCGCTGCTGCATTACAAGGGTTATGCGGCGCTGCAAGCCTGGCGCGTCTCGAACTGGTTCTGGCGGCGCGGCCATACCGACGCGGCGCTGCTGTTTCAGAACGAGGCGTCGAACGTCTTGCAGGTCAGCATTCATCCGGCCGCGCAGATCGGGTCGTCGGTGTATCTCGACCACGCCACCGGCATCGTGATCGGCGCGAATGTCGTGATCGGCGACGAGGCCACCATCCTCCAGAACGTCAGCATCGGCCGCCGTGGCGAACTGCCGACGCGCTCGCCCCGCATCGGCCGCGGCGTCTTCATCGGCGCCGGCGCGACCATTCTCGGCGATCTCAGCATCGGCGATTTCGCCAAGGTCGGCGCCGGCACGGTGGTGACATCAGACGTGCCGGGCGGCTGCACGGCGGTCGGCAATCCCGCGCGACTGACCAATTGCCCGGAACCCGCGTCAGCGGCCTGACGGGCCGATCGGATCATCAGATTCAATCTCCGGAGAGTGCAATGAAGACGGCAATCGTGATCGGGGTCGGCCCGGACCGCGGGCTCGGGGCCCGGCTCTGCAAGCGCCTTGCGGCCGATGGGCTCAAATTGATCGTCGCGGGCCGGACGCTGTCGGCGCTGCAGGCGGTTGCCGGCGACATCCMAAAGGCTGGCGGCGCGGCCGTCCCCTTCGTCGCGGACGCCACCAGGGAGAGCGACATAATCGCCTTGTTCGATGCGGCCGGCGACAACCTCGATCTCGCCATCTACAACGCCGGCAACAACACGCCGGGCAAGATCATCGAGATGGAGGCCGACTATTTCGAGCAGGCCTGGCGCGTGGTCTGCTTCGGCGGCTTCCTGTTCGGCCGCGAGGCGGTGCGCCGCATGGCCCCGAACAAGACCGGCACATTGCTATTCACCGGCGCCAGCGCCTCGCTGCGCGGGCGCTCCGGCTACGGCGCGTTCAACTCGGCGAAGGCGGGGCTGCGCACGCTGGCGCAGGCCATGGCCAAGGAATACGCGCCCGACGGCATTCATGTCGGCCATGTCGTGGTCGACGGCGCCATCGCCGGCGACAAGATTCTTACGCGGTTTCCCGATGCGGCAGGCCGCGAGGACAGCCTGATCGACATCGAAGGCATCGTCGATGCCTTCACCTTCCTCTATCGCCAGCCCGAACGCGCCTGGTCATTCGAACTTGATGTCCGGACGTCGAGGGAGAAGTGGTAGATCGCGGTCCGACGGATCAGGCGGCAGCCTTGTTCTTGATGGCACCAATGATCGCGGTGAGTATCGCCCCGCCGGCGCCGCCGGCGACAACCTGTGATACGACGCCGCCAACGCTGAGATTTCCCGATTGCGCTGCGGCCATGACGGACGGAAGCAACAACGTTACGATCTGGCCGAGCACGCCACCGCCGACCAGACCGGAAATGACGTTTCCAGCCATTCCGAGATCAAATGTCGGCGAAGACTTGCCCGCGCCAATTCCACCAAGTGCGCCTGAGACGAGGTTGATCAGAATCTGTTCCATGGGGATCTCCCGTATAACGGGCAGCCCATCAGCCACCACCATCGGTTGACGAGCGGCCCATCCGGCACTCTCAGGCGGTTTGCTGATAAAAACAATAGAGCCGTGTCGCCGATCGCGAGGGGAAATTCCGTCGCGCGTGGCACAACGTGCATAACGATGCTTCCGACTCCGCCTTTACCAAATTTCGGATTCGGCGTGTGTGATGCGCCCCGCTCGGACGAAATGCGCCGAGGGAACGCCAACCGAAAAAGTGTGCCGTGTGGGGCCCCCTGACCTCCCCCCGCAAGGGGGGAACCGATCTCGTTCGGGGCTGGCAGCGCATCCGGCAAAACCACGCGGCGAAATGTCCTTTGGGTCGAAAGCCCCCAACCCCCTGCGCTGCCTGCCCTTCCCGCAGCCAAATTCGCCTGCGGTAACCTCGCATTAACCATCGCCGGGCTCTGGTAAGGGCGGACAGTCGCGCCCAGGGCCCGAAGTCAAGGCCTTGGGTCGAGGCCCTTAGTTTTGACATCTTGGCAGGGAATGCAGACGGCCGGCTTTGGACGAGCCCTGCACCCCAGAAAGATCAGGCTTTGAGCGGGCTTGCCGGCTGCGCTGGTTTGCGCGGCCGTTAGGGGAACCGGCAGCCATTTGCTGGCCGGGGGACGTTAGGTAACGATCGCCTTGAGAGGATACTGCTTATGAATCCGGCCGACGTGGCTCAGTCAGCCCTTCCGGTTGCTGCCTCCGCCGACGTGTCGCTGATTGCGCTGTTCTGGCAGGCTCACTGGATCGTGAAAGCAGTGATGCTGGGACTTCTGGCCTGCTCGGTCTGGGTCTGGGCGATCGCCATCGACAAGATCTTCCTGTTTTCCCGCACCCGCCGCTCGATGGACCGTTTCGAGCAGGCGTTCTGGTCCGGCGAGTCGATCGAGGAACTCTACCGCACCCTGTCGGCCAAGCCGACCCATTCGATGGCGGCCTGCTTCGTCGCGGCGATGCGCGAGTGGAAGCGCTCCTTCGAGAGCCACGCCCGCTCGGTCGCGGGCCTTCAGATGCGCATCGACAAGGTGATGAACGTCTCGATCGCGCGCGAGGTCGAGCGGCTGGAGCGCCGGCTCCTGGTGCTCGCGACCGTCGGCTCCGCCGGCCCCTTCGTCGGCCTGTTCGGCACGGTCTGGGGCATCATGTCGAGCTTCCAGTCGATCGCGGCCTCGAAAAATACCTCCCTGGCGGTGGTCGCCCCCGGTATCGCCGAGGCGCTGTTTGCGACCGCCGTCGGCCTTATCGCCGCCATTCCTGCCACTATTTTCTACAATAAGTTCACTTCCGAGGTGAACCGGCAGGCCCAGCGGCTCGAAGGCTTCGCCGATGAATTTTCAGCCATCCTGTCGCGTCAGATCGACGAGCGGGGCTGACGGGCGGCATGTATAGTGTGAAGGGCAATTTGGGCACCAGACCATGGGCATGAACGTCGCGAGTTCGTCCGGAGGCGGCGGGCGCCGCAGCCGGCGCAAGCCGGTCATGGCCGAGATCAACGTCACGCCGATGGTCGACGTGATGCTGGTGCTGCTCATCATCTTCATGGTGTCGGCGCCGCTGCTCACGGTCGGCGTGCCGCTCGACCTGCCGCAGACCCAGGCCAAAAGCCTCGAGCAGAACGACCAGAAGCCGATCCAGATGTCGGTCGACATCAAGGGCAAGGTGTTCATCAACGACGCCGAGATCGCCATCAACGAGCTGGTGCCGAAGCTGAAGGCGATCACGGACGCGCGCGGCGGGCTTGAGGAGCGCATCTATCTGCGCGCCGACAAGAAGGCGGATTACGGCACGGTGGCCCGGGTGATGGGCCTGTTGTCCGGTGCAGGATTCAAGAAGCTGGCGCTCGTCACGGAAGCGGATCAGGGGTCCTAAGC
>NZ_JBFULT010000455.1:0-6130 GCF_054049755.1 Bradyrhizobium sp. P5_C11_2 | reverse complement strand
ACCGGACGCCGCGGCAACCGGCGTCGCGCTGTCGGCCGGAACAGCCATGACCGCGGCAAAAGCGTCGGCCTCGCCGTCGCCGAAGAGATCATCACGGCCGGGTGAGCCGAGGTCGCGCGCGGTCTTGGCGAGCGTCATGCGCAGCGCTTCCGGCTTCAGCGCGTAGTTGCGCTCCAGCAGCAGTGCCGCGACGCCGGAGACATAGGCCGCCGAGAACGAGGTTCCCGACGTCATCTGGTATTTGCCGTCGGGCGCCGGCAGGAAGATGTCGACGCCGGGCGCGGCCAGCGCGATGTAATTGCCGCGGTTGGACGCGGTGAACAGCTTGTCCTGCTGGTCGGTGGCGCTGACCGCGATCACGTTGGGATTGGCGGCGGGATAGAGCGGCGGCGATTTCGCCCCGGCATTGYCGGCCGCCGCGATCAGCACCAGGCCGCGCGCGGCGGTCGCCGCGATCGCGCGCTCGATCACCGCGTCCTTCGGTCCGGCAAAGCTCATATTGACGATCTGCGCGCCGTGCTCGGCGGCGTAGTTCAGCGAGCGCAGGATGACGTAGGAGGAACTCTCGGCGCCGCCCGTGGTGCCGCCGAAGGCGCGAATGGCGATGATGCGCGCCTCCGGTGCGCTGCCCATCAGCCGCGCATGCGCCACGATGGCGCCCGCGATGCCGGTGCCGTGGATGTGCGGGCCCTCGGTGCTGACCAGCGCATCGAAATTGTCGGCGATGGAATTGGCGAGCTCGGGATGCCGGGCGTCGATCCCGGAATCGATCACCGCGACCGTGACATTGGCGCCGTGCGCCAGCGTGTGGGCCTGCGGCAGGCGCAGCTTTGCCAGCGCATATTGCGCCGGATCGCCCTCGGTCGGCGCGGACGATTTCTGGTCCTGGAGCACGTAGCGGAAATTCGGCTGGAGCGAGCGCACGCTGCCGTCGGCGGCGAATTCGCGCCGCACGGTCTCGGAGGGCCGGCCGTCGGTGATGCGGAACAGGCCGATCGTGGCACCGATCAGCGGGAAGCTCTCGGAGGCGACGCGCGTCAGGCCGTGCCGGCGCGCCAGCTCGTCGGCCTCGGTCAACGACAGCGCGCTGTCGATCTCGGCGACGAACTCGTTGGCGAAAATGCGCAGGTTCACGGCGGCCGGCGTGCCGTTGCCGCGCCCCTTGCCGGCGCTCTTCTTGCCCGATTTGCCGGCGCCGTCGCCGCCGGCGTTCGGCTGCGCAAGGCATTCGCCGTCGGCGTCGCGATAGGGCGCGGTGCAGGCCGGATAGAGGTTCGGCGAATAGCGCGCAAAAGGCAGCACCGGCGTCGGCCTTATCCGTGCCGAGATCCGAGGCGTCGTGGCGGCAATTCTGGGCGGACCGCTGTCGACGGCCACCACCCTTGCGGCAACGCCCGGGCTGACGCGCGCGGCGACGCTCGGAGAGATGGTCGGGGTGCGGGATGGGACGCTGATCGTGGGCGTGCGCATGATCGCCTGCGCGTGGGCGACCTCGATGCCGAGACAGGCGGCGAGCAGGAGCGCAGCTCCGACCGACGAAGCATAGGCCCCGGCCCGCAACTTACTCTCGGACTTGCGCGTCATGATCCCAGAGGCGCCTTACGGCGACGCGACGGCGAGGTTGACGAACTTTTCGCGCTGCATCTTGCCGAGCAGCGAGGCGAGTTCGTCCTGGCTCATCGCCTTGTCGAACTGGAGGCGGAACATGCCGCCCTTGGCTCCGTCGATGATCGAGGCCTGGTAGCTGTCGAGCAGCGAGGTGATGTCGGCCACCCGCGCCTCGGGCGTGAAGCGCACCAGCGCCCGCGCCGGCGCGGCGGCTGCTCCCAGCTCGCGCGTGATCGGGGCGCTGGTGGAGAGCGACGCAGTCTGGAAGGTGGCGGTCTGGTTCTTCATCAGCACGGCGCCGATGACACCGGCCTGGAGCAAGAGCGCGATCGCGCCGAGGCTCGCCGACCAGGCCAGCGCACGCGGCGACAGGCTCGCGAGGAATGTCGAGATGCGCGCCGACAGCGGCAGCGAACCGGTCGCCCGCGCGGGCTCGCCATCGATCGCGGTGAACAGCTTTTGCATCGCGCGCGCCGACGGAGCCCCTAAGCTCTCGTTCAGATGGATGGTCTCTTCGTACTCGCCGCGGATCGCCGCATACTGCCTGGCAAGCGCCGGATCGCGGGCGAGCGCCTCCTCGACGCGGCGGGCGTCGCGCGCGTTCAGCGTGCCGGCGGCGTGCCACGGCAGCAGCATTTCGATCTCACTGGGCTCTTGCTCCAGCATCTTCTTGCTCAAAGCCATCATGGCCAGCCTCGCTCAATGCCGGCTGCCTTCAGCAGTTCGGCCAATTTCTTGCGCGCATAGAAGAGGCGCGTCTTCACAGTGTTCTCGGGTATCCCGACGATCTCGGCCACTTCTTCCACGGACTTCTCGTGGTAGTAGACGAGATCGACGATTTCCCGATGGTCCGGCGAGAGGCCCGTCAAACACTCCCGCAACGCTTCACTGGTATCCTTCTTCTGCACCACCGTTTCCGGATCGTCGGACGTATCCTCGATCGCGTTGGCGGCTTCGTCGTCCAACTCGAAATCCTTCCTGCGCCGGAGCGCAGACAGGGCCTTGAATCGGGTGATTGCCAGTAGCCAGGTTGAAACGGCGGATCTGCCCTCGAACTTGCCGGCCTGACGCCAGACGTCGAGGAACACCTCGCTGATGAGGTCTTCGGCCGTCTGCTCGTCCCGAACGAGCCTCAGGCCGAAACGATACACCCTGACATGGTGCCGCCCGTACAGCACCTGCATGGCAAGCCGGTCGCCTTGAGCGATCCGGGCGATCAGGACCTCGTCCGAAGCCGCCTGTGTCACGCTCAAAGGCCGTCTCGCAAGGTTGGTCGGGTCGGAACGGTGGAGGGTTCGACGGYGGGCACAAGAATCTTCAACCTACCGCAGTCGTACGGGGGCCTGTGTGATCTACCCCACATCGGTACACTTTCCTGTAGCCATCCGGGGCGCCGGATCGCCCTCATCCATATTGGTAACATAATACTGAAACGTTCTCCCGCGGAAGTTCCCGCAAGTTCGCGCGATCTTACCAAGCCTCGGTCCATAACACAGCCTTGTGCAGCGTATCCTGACAGGCCCTGCGGCCCGATCGCCGGCGATCCCTAATCGCTCGCTAATTTCCCTGTCGGATCAAGGCCGTTTGCCGGTGCAGCAAGCCCGGATTCGCAGGGCAAGGATACCAAACCTAAAGGCTTGCCACGTAGATTTTTGGACCGACATCCACCAATGGCGAGACCATGACCACGGCCGCGACGTCCCTTCCGGACCGGAATGCCGCAGAAGCCGCGGAGCTCGCGTTGACCTCCGACGCGACGATGCCGGAGGTGCGCGCCCGCCGCATGCGGCAGCGCCGCCAGATGTATGCCGGCCAGGTCGTAAGCTACTCGCTCGGCGCGTCGGTTCTGCTGYTGTACGCCCATGACGGCGCGGTCGCGATGGCCGTTCCCTCGCTGTTCTGGCTCGGCGGCCTCCTGATCATCGGCGCATTCACCGTGCTGTCCGAAGCCGGCGTCGGCGACCGCCACAACGATCACTATCTCACCGTGTTCCAGATCTCGGCGCACATGGCGCTGCAGTTCGTGTTCCTGGTGTCGGTGCCGACGATCGGGATCGCCTTCATCGCCGTGCTGTTCCTGATCTTCGCGTTCGGCACGCTGCGCATGACGTCGAGCCAGGCGATGGTGACCTGGGGTCTCGCCACCTGCGGACTCGCACTCGTCTTTCTGGTCTCGGACCTGCCGATCGGACTTCCGGTCACGACCCGGCTGGAACGCGCCGCCTCGATGCTCTGCTTCGTCCTGGTGATCGGCCAGTGCGCCTTCCTCGGCCTGTTCGGCGCCACGCTGCGCAAGATCCTGTACCGGCGCAGCATCGAGCTGAAGGCCGCCTATCAGCGCATCGAGGAGCTCGCCGAGCTCGACGAGCTCACCGGCTCCTACAACCGCCGCTGCATCATGCGGCTGCTGGACGCAGAGATCGAAAAGTCGCGGCTGGCCGCCACGCCTTGCGCGATCGCGCTGATCGACCTCGACTGGTTCAAGCGCATCAACGACGCCCACGGCCACCCGGTGGGCGACGAGGTGCTGCGCACCTTCGCGATCACGATTTTCGCCAACATCCGCCCGGCGGATCGCTTCGGCCGCTATGGCGGCGAGGAATTCCTGCTGCTGCTGCCGGGAGCAGAGGGCGACGCCGCCGCGCGCATGCTCGAGCGGCTGCGCGGCATCGTCGCCGATCTCGACTGGAGCGCATTTTCCCCCGGCATGCGCGTGACAATTTCAGCCGGCGTCGTGACGCTGCGCGACAACGATACTGCCGACACATTTCTCGTGCGCGCCGACAGCGCGCTCTATTCCGCCAAGGCGCAAGGGCGCAACCGCATTGCAACGAACTGACCAATTCATTTTTCCCGGCTGCACAGAAACCGCCGCCGGACCGAACGCTCCAGGACAGGGCTATGAGATCCAGATCCGCCAAGCCATCTGAAAACCTGCTCGACGAATTGCAGGCGGCGCTCTCGCACGGCACCGTCGCGCGCCGCGTCGAGACGCTGCGACGTGTCACCGACCTCTTCGTCAACAACGCGGTGGACTATTCCGACGACCATGTCGGGCTGTTCGACGACGTATTCCAGTGCCTGATCGACCAGATCGAAACGTCGGCCAGGGTGCTGCTCGCCGAGCGGCTGGCGCCGATCGCGGCCGCGCCGCCCAAAATCATCCGCACGCTCGCGCTCGACGAGGTCATCGAGGTCGCCGGCCCCGTGCTGTCGAAGTCGGAACGGCTGGACGAGGCGACCCTGATGGAGATCGCGCGCAGCAGAGGCCAGGCGCATCTCAAGGCGATCTCGCTGCGCAGGGTGCTTTCCGAGGCACTCACCGACGTGCTGGTGACGCGCGGCAACGAGGAGGTGGTGCAATCGACCGTCGCGAACCCGGGTGCGCAGCTCTCCGAGACAAGCTTGACCGACCTCGTCACGCGCGCCGAGCGCGACGACGACCTCGCCGGCTGCATCGGCCTGCGGCCCGACCTGCCGCGCCATCACTTCCTGAAGCTGGTCGCAAAGGCCTCGCTCAGCGTGCGCAAGAAGCTCGAAGCCGCCCATCCGGAGCTGGCCGACGAAGTCGCGAGCGTGATCCAGGAAGCCGCCCAGCGGGTTCGCGCCGCCGCCATGACAAGGCAGACCGAGACCGCGCGGGCGCTGGTGAAGTCGCTGCATGACGACGGCCGTCTCAATGAACTCCAGGTCGCGGCTTTCGCCGAGCAGGGCAAGTTCGACGAGACCAACGCAGGGCTCGCCGCGCTCGCCGGCGTCCCGGTCGAGACCGCCGAGAACATGATGATCGAGAGCCGCACCGAGGGCGTGATGCTCCTCGCCAAGGTCGCGGGCATGTCGTGGCCCAGCGTGCGCGCCATCATCGCCATGCGCGAAAAACTGTCCGGCGGCTCGCAGACGGACATGCTGATGCTGCGCGATACCTACGAGGCCCTGCGCTCGTCGACCGCGCAGCAGGTGCTGCGCTTCCATCGCATGCAGCAGGCCGCGAGCTAGGTCTCAAGCGCGACGAGGTGAAGCGTTGGCGCGCTTCGGCGCCGCCGTCGTTCGCGCATGAACTCCAAGAATGCGGATCCCTCGGTCGTGACAAGGAAAGAAACGGCTCCGCTTTTTCCGCTCCATCTCCGGGTTTCGTCCCAGGGACATGCAATTCTGGCCCCCCGCCTATGGAAGCCGGCACATTTTTGCCTTACCTTCGCCTTGGAATTCGTCCTTGGGGGTGTTGTTGCGTCTAGTCAAACCCATAACACGATCAGAACTTGAGCTTTGGCGTTTTCAGAGCTTTGCAGTGTGGGGAGCGTGCGTTGGCGCCGTAGCAGCTGGCCTCTCGGCCTATCTGGTTCTGCATGCCGCCAAGCCGGACCTGGGCGCAAACCTGGCACAGGATTTTCCGGTCGTTCACGCCTCGAACAGCGACGCCATCAAACGCGCCGAGAAGATCTTCTATGCCCTGTTCTATGTGGTCGTCTCTATCGAAGCTTTTGCAGCTCTCATTCTCAGAACGTTTTTTGAAGGCCGCTCG